>CAIMHL010000518.1 GCA_903840825.1 uncultured beta proteobacterium | reverse complement strand
GGAGCCCACATCGTAAAAGGCAAACCCCTGCCACTGGGGTGCCAAAGCACGACGGTACTCAAGGTTTATCATCCAGCCCTCATCACCGCTGGCCTCGCCCTGTGGGTAAGCACGCACACCGTTGGCACCACCCAAAGAAAACTTCTCTGAGGAGTTCAGGTTTTTGCTGGCTATTTGGCCGGAGAGCTGAAACAGCATGGTGTCGGTATCATTCAGCCGTTGCTGGCGGCCCAGGTTGTAGCCCAGTTTTGAGAATGACCCCGCGGTATTGGCAGACCCGGTGACTTCGTCCAAGTTCAAGGACGTGGCGTCCATAGACAAGCTGCCGCTGACTAATGAAACCTCTGCCGACGCTGACCCGCCGCCCCAAAGCGCATCCTGACGGCTGCCAGCCAAGCCTAGGTTAACCAAGTTGATTTTCTTGTCTGAACTGGTTGCTGGGATATCAAATTGATCAACAAACTTTTTCTGCTCAGCAGTCAAAGTCCCAAAGAGGTTGGCGGACTGGCTGCGTATGAAGGGGTAGGTGGCAAACACGCTAGCCCCGGTGGCTGAGCCATGAGACTGTGTGGGTGAATACTCAGGTACCAAGCGGTAGCGTGTATCAAAGTAGGCCACCCCGGTGCGCAGACCATCCCCGCCCAAAGGCACTTGGTAGCTGGCCCGTGCGTAGGTCATGTTTTGGTCGCTTGTCAGTGCGCGCACTGTCAATTGGTCGCCGCGTTTTAGCGGGCTGTTTACGGCCAGACTTGCCCCCAGACGGTACTCGCCCGTATAGCGGTTGCCAAAGTTGTCAGCCTCAAGGGTGGCTGAATAAGGCACGCCCGGGTCAAGCTCAATAACCAAATCGCTGGTCCCTACACTGGCGCCAGGTTGTAGCGAAGCGCGCGCACCCCCCACGCCCGGAGTATCTGCCAGCACCAGCAAGGCGCGGTCAATAGTGCGGGCTTGTACAGCCTCGCCAGCTACTATGTTGCCAAAAAACTGGTTTATTTGAGGTTGCAACAACTCAGAGCGGTTAAGGGTAGTTCGCTCACCTACCAAACCTTCCAACACGTTGACCACCAGCACACCGTCTTTAATTTCTTGGGCAGGCAAATACGCCCGCGCCACAACAAAACCATGGTCACGGTACCAAGTGGTAATACGGCTCACAGCGGTGTCTAGCTCAGTCAGTGTGTGCTCGCCACCGTTCAGGTTTTTAAGCAGAAATTCAAGGCCTGCTGCCGAGAAGGCTTTGCTTCCCAGCACCCGAACTTCCTTGACGAGAATGCGGGCTGAAGTAGGAGAGGCATCGCCGGGTGTAGCTGCATTGGGTGGTGCATTTTTATCAATGCCTTCTACAAGCAAAGGCGTCGCCACGCCTGGTTTGAAGGGTACGGCATTCTTCTGAATTTCTCGGCTAGTTTGGCCGGCATCGGGCAGTGCCGTGGCCGCCTGTGCAGCAGCAGCTGCCAGTAAGGTGAAGGCGAAGCTAGTAATTTTTGAAAATGAAGTAGACATAAGATCAGAGTTTTTAACGCAAAGAAACGATAGCTTTGGCAGCGGGAACAGACGACTGCTTAGAGCAGTTGTATCGAATAGCTGGGGCAGGTATGTTCAAGTTAGCCGATTTACCCATCGACAGGTTTTGGGCGCATGAAACACCTAAAGCACGTCCAGCTGTATTGGGCGTGACGACATTGAAGTTGAAGAAACTTGCTGATGGCAAAGAATCTGTGGATTCCGAGGAGACCAGAACAGAGCCGTCGGTATGCCTACTCGAAACCTCGAAGGTCGGGCTAACTGGACGCATTGTGCTACCCCGTACCGTTTGTGCGATGGCCGCATCAGTAATACCGGTGATAACAACAGGTGGCAATACTACAGGCGGATTGGATGGTCATCGGTTCCGATGGCTTCGGCTACGAGCCGGTCAACGGCGAGATCCAGCGCATC
>CAIMHL010000517.1 GCA_903840825.1 uncultured beta proteobacterium | reverse complement strand
GTTTTTAAGTGCCTACTTACCCCTCGTTGAGCGCCATAAAGATCGTGCTTATGGGGAACGCGAGCGGGCGTTCCAGCTCTATCGTCGCGGGCGCTATGTTGAATTCAACTTGGTGTGGGACCGGGGTACGCACTTTGGCTTGCAGTCGGGCGGGCGTACCGAATCGATTTTGTTGTCGATGCCGCCGCTTGTGAGTTGGTCTTACCAAAACGTGCCTGAGGCCGGATCGCCTGAGGCTGATTTGTACAAAAATTTTCTGGTGCGCAAAGATTGGGTGTGATGACGCACTCAAGGGTTCATCACCTGGGCGTGTTTGGCGGTGCTTTCGATCCGCCACATGTGGCCCATTTCGAGTTGGCAAGGGCTGCGATTGATGCTTTTGAGTTGGATGCGCTTCGTATTTTTCCAACCGGACAAGCCTGGCATAAATCACGGGTTTTGAGCGCCCCAGAGCATCGCCTGGCGATGGCCAAACTGGCTTTTTCTGCCTTGCCCCAAGCGATCGTCGATTCCCGAGAGCTTGAGCGCTCAGGGCCCACTTACACGGTGGAGACATTGACCGAGCTAAAAGCCGAGTTTGCGGGTGCCGAGTTGTTTCTCATCATGGGTGAAGACCAGGCTTTAGCCCTGACAAGTTGGCATCAATGGGAGGAGATTTTGCGACTTGCTATAATTTGCGTAGCTGAGCGCGATGATTCTGGGGGTGACAGGCCCCGATTTACAGCTCCCCAAGCGTATAAATCACGTTTCAGGCGGCTGCAAATACCCGCCTTACCGGTCAGTGCAACCGATATTCGGATTCGAATTGCTGCGCACCTAAGCGTTGCCCCGCTGGTTTTCGAACCGGTTGCGCGTTATATTGACGACCATCACCTTTACCAGACTACTCGATGACAAACTCTACCGTTGCAAAAAAAGACGTTCAAAAACTCCAGCGCGCCATTATTGATGGCCTGGAAGACGTCAAAGCCCAAGATATTCAGGTGTTTGATACAGAACATCTCTCCGCTCTTTTTGAGCGCGTCATCATTGCCTCCGGAACCTCAAACCGCCAAACAAAGGCTCTCGCTGGAAGCGTTCGCGATGCCGTGCGCGATGCTGGTTTCCCCAAACCACGCGTTGAAGGTGAGACCAACGGCGAATGGATTATTGTGGATTGCGGTGCCGCTGTGGTGCACGTCATGCAACCCAACTTCCGTACCTATTACAACCTGGAAGAGCTCTGGGGTGAGAAGCCAGTGCGCCTCAAGTTTGGCTCTGCCAAGCCAACGACTGCTGAAGCTGAGGCTGAAGAAGACGAGTCCGTCAAACCTTTGAAGAAGGGTGCTGAGCCCGAGCAAACGCTACGCCGCTCAAACGCAGCCAAGAAAGGCGTGGCTGAAGCCTTCCCATCCAAAGCCCAGTTGCAAAAAACAACGGCGTCCAAGTCATCAGCGAGCAAGTCAACTGCTGCCAAATCAGCGGCCAAACCTGCTGCCAAAAAGCCAGCCTCCAAGCTTCCGGCCCCTGAAGCGCCCGTGTCTTTGCTTGAGCCCGTCAAGGCCGCAAGAAAAGCGCCTGCAGCGACGAAGACCGCTGCCAAACCAGTTGTCAAAGTAGCAGCCAAGAAAGTGCCAGCTCAAAAAATAGCGGTTAAACGGGTCACCATCAACGACCCCGTTAAATTAGCTGCCAAAAAGCCTGCTGCTGCTAAAAAAGCACCGGCAAAAAAAGCCGTGGTCCGTAAAGCCTGATAAAGGTTTTTCATGCGCCTGATCATCGTGGCAGTGGGTCAGCGCGTGCCTGATTGGGCTCAAACGGCGTGGGACGACTATGCCAAGCGTTTCCCTTATGAGCTCAAGGTAGAACTCAAAACCGTCAAAACCGAGCCGCGTTCATCCAAATCGCTTGAGACGCTGTACGCGGCTGAGCGCGCCCGCATTGAGGCCGTCATACCCAAAGGCTGCCGTATCGTCGCACTTGATGAGCGCGGCACCAATCTGACCACCGTGGCCTTGGCCCAAAAGCTTCAACATTGGCAGTTGGAGAGTGATGATGTGGCCTTGGTGATTGGTGGGCCAGACGGGTTGGACCCCGCTTTTAAAAAAGCAGCTCATGAACGCATTCGCTTGTCTGACCTGACACTGCCCCACGCCATGGTGCGCGTGGTGCTGATTGAGCAACTCTACCGCGCCTGGTCCATCAACGCCAATCACCCCTACCACCGTGAATAAGTTTATTTACCTCGCGTCGCAAAGCCCGAGACGAAGCCAACTGCTGGATCAGTTGGGTGTGCGCCATGAGCTCCTTTTGCCGCATGCCGATGAAGATGCCGAAGCGCTGGAAGCCGCTTTGACTAACGAAGCCCCGGCAGCTTATGTTCAACGCGTGACGCAGCTCAAGCTGGATGCCGCTTTGAATCGTCTCAAAAAGCGAGGCTTGCCCCCAGCGCCCATTCTTTGTTCAGACACCACCGTTGCTCTCGGGCGCATCATTTTGGGCAAGCCAGAGAGCCCTGCAGATGCAGTCCGGATGCTGAGCCAGCTATCCGGCAAAACGCACCGGGTATTGACTGCGGTGGCGATGGGGACTCCAAGCAAGCGCATGCAGGATTTATGCGAATCGCGTGTGACCTTTTCCGAGATGAGTGCTTCTCAAATAAAAGCCTACGTCGCAAGCGGTGAGCCGATGGGCAAAGCGGGAGCCTACGCAGTGCAGGG
>CAIMHL010000516.1 GCA_903840825.1 uncultured beta proteobacterium | reverse complement strand
TGGCTGGGTTTGATCGGGATTTGTCGGCCTCCCTGTCGGCGACTTTGCCCCGCATTGAAGTGGCTTTTTATGACCGCATCACCCCCAGTGCTGTGCCCGAGCGATTGCAGCACTGGATGGCCGCTGTGGAGTTGGGTGGGGGGTCTGTTCAAGTGGTGCCCCCGAAATCTTCTGTCACAGCTAAGAGTCCGTTTCTGCTCGTCAGCTTGATGAGCAGCCTCTGGTCAGCCTCAAAGGTGGTTAAGGACCTCTCCATGAAAGCGCAGTTCAAACCGGCCCAGGCTTTTGATGCACAAATTATTCTCAAAGCGGACGACAAAGGCGAGTCCGTGGTGGACAAAGTCGTCTTTCTCCAGCGTAAAAAATAGACAAAGCTCATGAAGATTAAAGCCCTCGTTACATTGGTCTGCCTAAGTACGGCCTGGCCTTTGATGGCCCAGACCAGCGCCCCGAGCGCCCCAATTGTTCCCAGTGCCGAACAGATGATTCAGCAACTCAAGGCGCCCCGCACGCGGAGCCTGCGTAACCTGACTGTGGAGGCGGTGGCGGCGCCAGCCGTTGGCGATAGCACGGTGTCTACTGAGCCAACTGTGAGGCCCGTGGCTCGCCCCTCTTTGTCGCTGTTGATCCAGTTTGACTTTAATTCCGCCCGGGTACGCCCGGAAAGCCAGCAGGCCTTGGCCAATTTGTCGCAGGCCTTGCAGTCGCCTGAGTTGCTGGCTTCCAACTTTGCGGTAGAGGGTCACACCGATGCCAAAGGCGGCAAAGACTACAACCAAAAACTCAGCCAGCTGCGCGCCCAAGCCGTGAGCGACTTTCTCAAGGGCCAGGGTGTGGTGCAAGCGCGCTTGGTCGCAGCCGGTAAAGGCGCCTCGGAGCTGGCCAACAGCGCCGACCCCTTTGCGGCTGAAAACCGCCGGGTTCGCATCGTTAATCTCGACTAAAGCGCCCACCGCATGGATGCTGCCCTCCCTCGCTGGCCGGAAAGACTGGCACAGCGCGTGGGCGCTTGGCCAGCGCAGCGTGTGACATGGGGGCTGGTGTTGGTGTTTGCCCTGTGGGTGTTGCTGGATGTCTTTGTGCTCAAACTGACGGGCGGTTTGTCCCAATCGACCTTTGATGCCATGGTGCGTGCCCGGGTGGTGGCGCAAGCACCTGACCCGCGCATCGTCATTGTTGATATTGACGAGGCTTCGCTGGCCCGAATGGGGCCGGAATTTGGCCGTTGGCCCTGGCCACGCGACACGCTGGCCACAGTGCTGGCGCACATTGAGGCGCAGCAACCTGCCGCCGTGGTGTGGGATGTTTTGTTTTCAGACGCAGATCGCCTGAGCCCCGGGGGGGACGCCGCGTTCAATGCAGCAACCAAACGCAGTGCGCACAGCCATTTTTCGATTGTGCGCTTGCCCCAGGCCAATGACGCCAGCAGCCAGATCACGCAGGATGTGCTGCCAAATCTGTGGCTGCCCCCCAGTGAGAAGAGGCCCGTATTGGCCTCTACCGTCGCGTTAATTCCCCCCGCTCTGGC
>CAIMHL010000515.1 GCA_903840825.1 uncultured beta proteobacterium | reverse complement strand
GGTGCTTCATGCCGATGCAGGCCGCCATCGCCACAGCGGGGTGGGCCATGGCGATGTTTTCAACATCGATGGAGCTGATCCACTCTCCGCCTGATTTGATGACGTCTTTGCTGCGGTCGGTGATTTGCATGTAACCGTCCGGGTCAATGGTGGCGACATCGCCAGTGGGGAACCAGCCATCCACCAACGTAGAGCCTCCCTCGCCCTTGAAGTACGCGCTGATGATCCAAGGCCCTTTAACCAGCAAGTCACCATAAGCGCGACCATCCCAGGGAAGTTCGTGGCCCTCGCCATCGACAATTTTCATGTCGACGCCAAAAATGCCCCGCCCTTGCTTCAGGCGAACCTTCATTTTTTCTTCTTCAGACTGAGTCAGGTGCTTGTTTTTAAGCGTGCACACCGTGCCCAAAGGCGACATCTCGGTCATCCCCCAGGCATGCAGCACCTCAACGCCGTAGTCGTCATTAAAAGCAGTAATCATGGCCGGCGGGCAAGCCGAGCCTCCAATCACGGTGCGTTTGAGCGTCGAGAACTTCAAACCACCCGCCTGCATGTGGCTCAGCATCATTTGCCAAACCGTAGGAACACCGGCTGCAAACGATACTTTTTCACTCTCAATCAAATCAAAAATGGATTTTCCATCCATGGCCGGGCCGGGAAACACCAGCTTGGCCCCGGTCATGGCCGCTGAATAAGGCAGCCCCCAGGCGTTGACGTGGAACATCGGCACCACAGGCAACACACAGTCACGCGCGCTCATACTTAAAGCATCGGGCAAGGCACCCGCCAAGGCGTGCAGCATGGTGGAGCGGTGGCTGTACAACGCGGCTTTCGGGTTTCCCGTGGTGCCGCTGGTGTAGCACATGCTTGAGGCCGAGTTTTCATCAAACGTGGGCCACTCGTACTGTGCAGACTGAGCGCCCATCCAGGCCTCGTAACTCAACAGATTAGGAATACCGCTGTCTGCGGGGAGTTTGTCGGCGTCACACAGAGCAACAAAATGCTTGATGGTGGTGCAACGGCTGTGGATGGCTTTGACGATGGGCAAAAAACTGATGTCAAAGCACAGCACGGTGTCTTCCGCGTGGTTGGTAATCCAGGTGATCTGGTCAGGGTGCAAGCGCGGGTTCAGGGTGTGCAAGACGCGCCCCGAGCCACTGACCCCAAAATACAACTCAAGGTGGCGGTAGCCGTTCCAAGCCAACGTGGCCACCCGGTCGCTAAAACCCAGCTTCAAACCGTCCAAGGCATTAGCCACTTGACGCGAACGCGCGCCTAGTTCTTTGTAGGTGTAGCGGTGGATGTCGCCCTCCACACGGCGCGAAACAATTTCACCCTCACCGTGGTGGCGCTCCGCGAACTCAATCAAGGAAGAGATCAGTAACTGTTGGCTTTGCATCAATCCGAGCATGTGAGCACTCCATATAGGTGAAAAAAAGCCATCGTACAACCAAATATTGGCACAGGGATAACCCTCTGTCTTTTGGGTGACCAGGCTCTGCGTGACAATTAAAGAATGAATATCTCTCTTGAATCGACAGCGCCACTTGACATCGGTCTCCGATGGAACCACAGTTTTTCGCAGTTGGGGGCTGCTTTTTTTACGCCCCTTCTGCCGCAACCCCTGCCAGCACCTTACTGGGTGGGAACCAGCCCGTCTGTCGCCCGCGACATCGGTTTGGCCGAAGATTGGTTGTCATCGCCCGCACTGCTTGATGCCTTGTCAGGCAATCGAGAACTCGCAGGGGC
>CAIMHL010000514.1 GCA_903840825.1 uncultured beta proteobacterium | reverse complement strand
CGTTATTGCTAACGCGACTGCATTTTACCCATGACTTTTATGCCTTGGCGATTTAAGCTACAAACACCCGCGCCTTGCGGGGCGTCAGCACCAGGGTTTCATTGATTTGCAGGTCCAACTCATGGAACAACTGGGCGGGAATATGGGCCTCAATGATGTCCTCACCGTTGGCTGCGGTCGCATTCAGGGGCAACAGCTCCAGCCGGGCAATCGGCCCCACCACAATGGCGCGGGTCAACTTGGCCACAATGCCCTGGGCGCGCTCGGTGCCGCTGGCGCCCGGTGTGTAGCGGCGCACTTCCAGGTCATGGGGCCGCACGTAGGCAAAGGCTTTGGCGTCTTGTGCAGCGTGGTGCTCGGGAGTGGACAGGCGCAGGCCGTGGTGGTCTTCGCCGATGAGCATCTCGCCTTCATGGGCGCGGCCATGAAACAGGTTCACGTCGCCTAAAAAGCCATACACAAACGGGCTGGCCGGGTGGTCCCACACCTCTTGCGGCGAGCCAATTTGCTCCACCTTGCCGGCGTTCATTAGCACCACGCGGTCTGACACTTCGAGCGCTTCTTCCTGGTCGTGGGTGACAAAAATACTGGTTACATGCAGGTCGTCGTGCAGGCGGCGTAACCAGCGGCGCAGTTCTTTGCGCACCTTGGCGTCTAGCGCGCCAAACGGCTCGTCGAGCAGCAGCACTTTGGGCTCTACCGCCAAAGCGCGCGCCAGGGCGATGCGCTGGCGCTGGCCGCCTGAGAGTTGGGCTGGGTAACGGTCTGAGAGCCAATCGAGCTGCACCAAGCCCAGCAAATCATGTACTTTTTGCTTGATGACCGCCTCGCTGGGGCGCGTGGCGCGCGGCTTCATGCGCAGGCCAAAAGCGACGTTGTCAAACACGCTCATGTGGCGAAACAGGGCGTAATGCTGAAACACAAAACCCACGTTGCGCTCGCGCACATGGACATCGGTGGTGTCTTCGCCACTGAACAAAATGCTGCCCACATCGGCCGTTTCCAGCCCCGCAATAATGCGCAGGAGTGTGGTTTTGCCACAGCCCGAGGGGCCGAGCAAGGCAACAAGTTCGCCCGAGTTGATGTCCAGCGACACATCACGCAGCGCCTGGAAGGTGCCAAACTCTTTGCTGACGTTTCTAATTTCGATACTCATAAATTTCTTTCTTGCAATGCAGTTCAGCGCGGCGCTTCAGGCGACAGCTCGGCGGTGGCTTGTTGCTCGCGCTCGGACTGCCACTCCACCACCGACTTGATCACCAGCGTGACCAGGGCCAGCAAGGCCAGCAGCGAGGCCACGGCAAAGGCGGCCACTGACTGGTATTCGTTGTACAAAATCTCCACATGCAGGGGCAGCGTATTGGTCTGGCCGCGAATGTGCCCTGAGACCACCGAGACCGCGCCAAACTCGCCCATCGCCCGGGCGTTGCACAAGATCACGCCGTAAATCAGGCCCCACTTGATGTTGGGCAGCGTCACATGCCAAAAGGTTTGCCAGCCTGTAGCGCCCAGCACCATGGCGGCTTGCTCTTCTTCTGTGCCTTGCGCCTGCATCAGCGGAATCAACTCGCGGGCGATAAAGGGGACGGTCACAAACATGGTGGCCAGCACAATGCCCGGCACGGCAAACACAATTTTGATGTCGTTCGCTTGCAGCCAAGGGCCAAACCAGCCATGCGCGCCAAACATCAGCACATAAATCAAACCAGCCACCACGGGTGACACCGAGAAGGGCAAGTCCACCAGGGTGGTTAAAAACGCCTTGCCCCGAAACTCGTACTTGGCGATGCACCAGGCCGCGGCCACGCCAAATACCAAATTGAGCGGAACCGCAATGGCGGCTGTGATCAGCGTCAGGCGGATGGCGCTCCAGGCATCGGGTTCCTTGAGTGCCTCCAGGTAGGCACCCAAGCCTTTGCGCAAGGCCTCGGTAAACACCGCGGCCAGAGGCAACACCAAAAACAAAAACATGAAGCCCAGCGCGATAGAAATCAGGCCCCACTTCACCCAAGTGGGCTC
Source organism: uncultured beta proteobacterium (assembly GCA_903840825.1). GTDB lineage: Bacteria > Pseudomonadota > Gammaproteobacteria > Burkholderiales > Burkholderiaceae_C > Rhodoferax. The sequence goes on along the minus strand of CAIMHL010000514.1, from coordinate 1 downwards.
G
>CAIMHL010000513.1 GCA_903840825.1 uncultured beta proteobacterium | reverse complement strand
GGCGTTTGTGGATACCTTGGGTCGCCTGAACCAAGACGTAGCCGCCATTTGCACGCGCGTCACCTTGATGGCGGCAGGTTTGCCGCTCACCTTGAAGGAAACGCCATGACCACGCAAGGCATGTTCCCAACCAGAGTTATTCGGTGCTGTGCATTCGTGGGCGCGCTGGTGGGTTTGGCCGCATGGGCACAAGCGGCAACACCTGCAGCGCCCATCCGCCTGACCGACGACCGGGGTGTGGTGGTGCATTTCACAAAGTCACCCCAACGCATTGTTAGCTTGCTGCCCTCGTTGACTGAAACGGTCTGTGAGCTGGGCCAATGCCACCGGCTGGTGGGGGTTGACCGCTACTCCAACTTCCCGGCCAGCGTGCTAAAACTACCGCAAGTGGGCGGTGGGCTAGACCCAAACATTGAAGCCATCGTTGCCCTCAAGCCCGATGTGGTGCTGATGGCCACCTCGTCCCGAGCGGGCGAACGCTTGCAGGCGCTGGGCATCAAGGTGGTGTCGCTAGAGCCCAAAAGCCATGCCGACGTGAAACGCGTGCTGGAAAAAATTGGCCAGGTGCTGCAAGTGCCGGACGCCCAGCGCATCTGGCGCGTGATTGATGCCGGCGTGGCAGCGGCGGCGCAGTCTTTGCCTGCCAAGGTCACAAACACCCGTGTTTATTTTGAAGTCAACCGAGCGCCCTACGGCGCCGGCGAAACCTCTTTTATTGGCGAAACGCTGACCCGTCTAGGAGCCAAAAACATCGTGCCAGCTCGGCTGGGGGCTTTCCCCAAACTCAACCCCGAATTCATCGTTCGTGGCAATCCCGACTTGATCATGGTGGGGGACAGCAACTACGCGGGCATGCAAGGCCGACCCGGCTGGCCCGCTATCCGTGCCATCAAGGAAAACCGCGTGTGCATCTTCACCGTGGCCCAGTCCGATGTGGTCGTGCGCCCCGGCCCGCGCATGGCCGAGGGCGCCCGCATCATGGCGCAGTGCCTGCTGGACAAAGCACCATGACCGACATCTTTCGCCAGCAACGCCTAGCCAATTGGTTGGGGTTGGGCTTGTTTTTGACGTGTGTGGTGTTGCTCTTGGTGGGTGCCAGTGTTGGAAGCACGGGGTTTGAGAGCGTGCTCAACGCCTGGCACGACCCGGTTGCCTTGCAGATCGTGTGGGACATTCGCCTGCCGCGCACACTGGGTGCCTTGGCTGCGGGGGCTTTGCTCGGCTTGGCTGGTGCAGTGGCTCAAGGCCTCTTTCGTAACCCGCTGGCTGACCCTTATTTGCTGGGCAGTGCATCGGGTGCCTCGCTGGCGGTGGCTCTGTCGCTGGTGTTATTTGGCGTGTCGCCCTTTGCCTCGCACTGGCTCACCCGGCTGGGCTTGACGGGTGCCGCCTTTGTGGGCGCTACAGGCGCTGTTTTGCTCACGCTGCTGCTGGCGCAAGGCGTACAGCACACCCTGCGCCTGCTACTGGCCGGGGTGGTGGTGGGCGTGGTGCTGGGCGCTTTGGGTTCGCTCACCATGTTGATGGTGCCCGAGGTGACGCAGGCCATGCAGGCTTTTATGCTGGGCAGCACCGGTTTTGTGGGCTGGACCTCATGGGCGTTAATGGCCGTGGTTTGGCTTGTTTGTATGGCGTTGGCATGGCTACTTAGCTTGGCATTAGACGGGCTTTCTTTAGGCGAAGCCACCGCTGCCAGTCTGGGCTTGCCCTTGGCCCAGATGCGCATGGCTCTGGTTGCCGTGATGGCATTGGCCACAGGGTCGGCTGTGGCGCAAACGGGTTTGATCGCCTTTGTGGGCCTGGCCTCGCCCCACTTGGTGCGCTCGGTAGTCAAAACCACGC
>CAIMHL010000512.1 GCA_903840825.1 uncultured beta proteobacterium | reverse complement strand
TTGAACAAACACGCCTTCGAGCTCAAGGTGGTGAACCTCATCGGTGGCGCGGTCCTTGTAGTGCATGCCATTAACGATGTGGCCGTCGCCGGTGATCTCTGTCGTTTGGGCGTTTGTATGAATGGTGACATTGGGCAGGCTTTTGAGCTTGGTCACCAGCACGGCGTCGGCTTTGAGTTGGTCAGCAAACTCAACCAGGGTGACGTGTTTGACAATGCCGGCTAGGTCAATAGCGGCTTCCACACCTGAGTTTCCACCACCAATAACTGAGACGCGCTTGCCTTTAAAAAGGGGGCCGTCGCAATGGGGGCAGTAGGCCACGCCTTTGTTGCGGTACTGGTCTTCGCCAGGCGCACCCACATTGCGCCAGCGCGCGCCAGTGGACAAAATAACGCTGCGACTCATGAGTGAGCCGCCGTTGGCCAGCTTCACCTCAATGAGGCCGCCCGGCTCAGTGGCGGGTATGAGTTGCTCAACGCGTTGCAAATTCATAATCTCCACACCGTATTGGCGAACCTGCGCCTCTAGCGCGGCCGCAAATTTGGGGCCGTCGGTTTCTTTCACCGAGATGTAATTCTCAATCGCCATCGTGTCATTGGTTTGTCCGCCAAAGCGCTCGGCCACCACGCCAGTACGAATTCCTTTGCGCGCTGCATAGACCGCGGCTGCAGCACCGGCAGGGCCACCGCCCACAATCAGCATTTCAAACGGGGCTTTGGCGCTGAGCTTGGCGGCATCGCGCTGGGCAGCGCCTGTGTCCAACTTGGCAATGATTTCTTCCACCATCATGCGTCCGGCACCAAAGACTTGGCCATTCAGGAACACCATGGGAACGGCCATGATTTCGCGGGCCTTGACCTCGTCCTGGAACGCACCGCCTTCAATGACGGTGGTTTTGATATTGGGATTGAAAATCGCCATCAAGCTCAGCGCCTGCACCACGTCGGGGCAGTTGTGGCAGCTAAGCGACATATAGACCTCAAAGTTGAAGTCGCCGTCCAGCGCCTGGATCGCCTCAATCACGTCGGGCTCGACCTTGGGCGGGTGGCCACCTGTCCAAAGCAGGGCCAGCACCAAAGATGTGAATTCGTGTCCCAGTGGCAAGCCTGCAAAGCGCAGGCTGTTGGTGGCGCCAGCGCGCTGCAGGGTGAACGAGGGTTGCCGTGTATCGGTGCCATCCAAACGCAGGGTGATTTTGTCGCTGCGCAAACCTTGGATGGTTTCTAGCAAGTCGCGCATTTCTGTGGCGGTGCTGCTGTTGTCGAGCGATGCCACCATCTCGATGGGCTGAATCACGCGTTCCAGGTAGGCTGCAAGCTGGGATTTGAGTGTTTGGTCGAGCATGATGACATCCTTGAATAATAAATTTGATAGCTGGTTAAGCAAGTCTGCTATGGCCTAGACCTTAATTTAACCAATAAAAAAGCCGGACAGCAGGGCAGTGTAGGCCCTCACCCTGTCCGGCTGGCGAGCGCTCGTGGCGCTCGACCGTCTTGGCGTAGAAGGTTTAGATCTTGCCAACAAGGTCCAGCGATGGCGTGATGGTTTTAGCGCCTTCATTCCACTTGGCCGGGCACACCTGGCCAGGGTGAGCGGCAACGTATTGGGCCGCTTTGAGCTTGCGCAGGGTTTCTTGCACGTCACGGGCAATGGCGTTGTCATGCACTTCCATAGTCACAATTTTGCCTTCGGGGTTGATGATGAAGGTGCCACGCAATGCCAAGCCGTCTTCTTCAATATGCACATCAAAAGCACGGGTCAGGCGGTGCGCTGGGTCACCGATCAAGGCAAACTTGGCCTTGCCCACAGCAGGTGAAGTCTCATGCCACACTTTGTGTGCAAAGTGGGTGTCTGTGGTCACGATGTAAACCTCAGCGCCTACTTTTTGGAACTCTGCGTAGTTGTCCGCAGCATCTTCCACTTCGGTGGGACAGTTGAAGGTGAATGCGGCAGGCATAAAAATAAACACATTCCACTTGCCCTTGAGGGTTTCGTTGGTGATAGTGACGAATTTGCCGTTGTGGAAAGCTTCGTTTTTAAAGTCTTGGACTTGGGTATTGATGAGGGACATAGTGAACTCCATTAAGGTTAAAAAATAGTTAGCAGCGTCTCGACTGCGTTTCTTTAATTATAGCGGTTGACTATTGATTTATAATTTTTCAATACCTAAGCTATTGATTGAAAAAATCTATGAACAACAGGACCTACTTTTTTAAAACCGCAACACAAGCGTGTTAGGGCGCTGCAGCGTTATTTGGTCAAAATCAGTTTTCCCTGCTTGGTGGTCTGGAGGCGGTAAATGTTGCCCTTGTGTTCAATGTCGATTGATTTTTGGCCTTGAAATAGATCGACGCTTTTCATGGCTGCCGGTGTTTTTTGGGCTTCGGATGTCGGTGGTGGGGTGGGCGTTTGCATTGGATAAGTCACAGCTTAGTTTTTCGGTTCGGTGATAAACCCGATTTTTTTCACACCCGCCTGTTGCGCCGCTGCCATGGCTTGCGCCACACGCTCGTAGCGCACCGCTTTGTCGCCCCGGATGTGCAGATCGGGCTGCGGGTTTTTAGCCGCCTCGGCCTGCAGCAGCGTCGCCAGGTGGGCATCGTCCACTTTGGCCTCGTTCAGGTAGTAGTCGCCCTGGGCGTTGACGCTTAGCAGCACGGTTTCGGGTTTTGTCACTTGCACTTGATTCGTGGCACGCGGCAAATCCACGTTGATGGCGTGTTTCATCACCGGCACGGTGATGATGAAAATGATGAGCAGCACCAGCATCACGTCTACCAAAGGTGTCATGTTGATCTCGTTCATCACCTCATCGGGCTCATTCTGGGTTCCAAAAGACATGGTGTTTCCTTAGACTTTTTTCATGACGACGACCGTGCCGTCGCCACTGCCCACGCGGGCGCCGGTGACAAAGTAGGCGTGCAGGTCGTGGGCAAAGCGGTTGAGCTTGGTCAAGATGAACTTGTTGCCGCGCACCAGCGCGTTGTAGCCGAGCACCGCCGGGATGGCCACCGCCAGGCCCAGCGCGGTCATGATCAGCGCCTCGCCAATAGGGCCGGCTACTTTGTCAATGCTGGATTGACCTGACATTCCGATGGCCAGCAACGCGTGGTAAATGCCCCAAACCGTGCCAAACAAACCGACAAATGGCGCAGTGGAACCCACCGAGGCCAGCACCGCCAGCCCCGCTTGCAGCCGCGTGGTGCTGGCGTCCATCGAGTGGCGCAGACTGCTGGTGATCCAGTCGCTGGCGTCCAGCGTGTCTTGCAACTGCGCTTGGCTGTTGCGGTGGTGGGTGGTGGCCTCGCGCCCGGTCAGGGCCAGTTGCTTGAAGGGGTTGCTGGTGTCGCCACCCAGTTGTGTCAGGCCGGCGGGCAGGTCTTCGCAGTGCCAGAATGCTTCGGCGCTTTTGGCCAGTTTTTTGTAGTTCAGCACGTCCAGCGCCTTGACGATGATGACCATCCAGCTCGCCAGCGACATGGCGAGCAAGATCAGCGCGACTGTTTTGGTGACCCTGTCACCCTGGGTCCAGACGTTGACCAGTCCGAGTTGCGATTCCATAAAAAATACTCCACAAAAAAAGATAAAAAATTAGTCAAGAACAAAGTGCATGGGCACGTTGAACCACATGGCCTCTGTCACGCCTGCGCGCTTGCCGGGCACATAGCGCC
>CAIMHL010000511.1 GCA_903840825.1 uncultured beta proteobacterium | reverse complement strand
GTCGACACCGTCTCGGGATTGCAGTTGACCATGATGGTCTCGTACCCGTCTTCGCGCATGGCGAGTGCGGCGTGGACGCAGCAGTAGTCAAACTCAATACCCTGACCGATGCGGTTCGGGCCTCCGCCCAAGACCATAATTTTTTTCTTGTCGGTTGGTGCCGCTTCGCATTCAGCGCCTTCGGCCTCATAAGTCGAATAAAGATAGGCGGTGTTGCTGGCAAACTCGGCGGCGCAGGTGTCTACACGTTTGTAAACCGGACGCACGCCCAAAGCAATGCGCTTGGCGCGAATGTCTGCTTCGGTCACTTTGAGCTGACGCGCCAGACGACGGTCTGAGAAGCCTTTTTGCTTCAATGAACGCAACGTGGGGGCATCAATCGCGTCCAGCGTGGTGGTTTCCAATTCCAGCTCAATCTTGACGATTTGCTCAATTTGAACCAAAAACCAGCGGTCAATTTTGGTCAACGCGAACACTTCATCCACGCTCATACCCATCGCAAAGGCGTCGCCCACATACCAAATGCGCTCAGGACCGGGCTCGCCCAGTTCTTTTTCAAGCACTTCACGGTCTTGAGTTTTCTCGTTCATGCCGTCCACGCCAACTTCGAGTCCACGCAGGGCTTTCTGGAAAGACTCCTGGAAGGTGCGACCCATCGCCATCACTTCTCCCACCGACTTCATCTGGGTGGTCAAACGGCTGTCAGCTGTGGGGAATTTCTCAAAGGCAAATCGAGGAATCTTAGTAACCACGTAGTCGATGCTGGGCTCAAAACTGGCCGGTGTTGCCCCACCCGTAATGTCGTTGCGCAACTCGTCAAGGGTGAAACCCACCGCCAATTTGGCCGCTACTTTGGCAATTGGAAAGCCCGTAGCTTTGGAGGCCAAGGCAGATGAGCGTGAAACACGCGGATTCATCTCAATAACCACCATACGCCCATCCTCGGGGTTGATGGAGAACTGAACGTTGGAGCCGCCGGTTTCAACGCCAATCTCGCGCAACACCGCCAAAGAGGCGTTACGCAAAATTTGGTATTCCTTGTCGGTCAGGGTTTGCGCGGGCGCCACTGTAATGGAGTCCCCGGTGTGCACGCCCATTGGGTCCAAATTCTCGATGGAACAGACGATGATGCAGTTGTCGGCCTTGTCGCGCACGACTTCCATCTCATATTCTTTCCAACCCAGCAGCGACTCTTCAATCAACAACTCATTGGTCGGAGACGCTTCCAGGCCGCGCTTACAGATAGCCTCAAACTCTTCCGAGTTGTAGGCAATGCCGCCGCCAGTGCCGCCGAGCGTAAAACTGGGGCGAATAACGGTGGGGAAACCCAAAGTCTTTTGCACGGTCCAGGCTTCTTCCATGCTGTGGGCGATGCCCGAACGGGCTGAACCCAATCCAATTTTGGTCATGGCGTCCTTGAACTTCAGGCGGTCTTCCGCCTTGTCAATCGCTTCAGGGCTAGCGCCAATCAATTCAACTTTGTATTTTTCAAGAATGCCGTGGTGCCACAAATCCAGCGCGCAGTTAAGCGCTGTTTGGCCACCCATTGTGGGCAAAATTGCATCGGGACGCTCTTTGGCAATGATTTTCTCAACCGTTTGCCACGTAATAGGCTCGATGTAGGTGACATCGGCGGTGTCGGGGTCAGTCATGATCGTGGCAGGGTTGCTGTTGATCAAAATGATTTTATAGCCCTCTTCGCGCAGCGCCTTGCAGGCTTGAACGCCTGAGTAGTCAAACTCACATGCCTGCCCGATGATGATCGGGCCAGCGCCGATGATGAGGATGCTTTTTATATCAGTACGTTTTGGCATTTTTAACTTTTCTTTGCTTGGTATTTGCAGCTCGACCCCCGCTGCAATTTTTTCGATAATTAATTTTTTAAGGCTTGTCTAGTTCAAACTTGCAGTCGCCAACTTGGCCCCAAACCAGATAAACAAGCCACCCACGGCGCTGGACAATCCGGCCGATAAGCGATGGCGCTTTCTAAAACCCTGCGCCATACGGGCACCCAAAAAAATAAGGGCAGACAAATACACGGCACTGAAAACCATGATGATGCCGCTCAGAATCAAGAAAGGCACGGCCGGCGCCGGATAACTTGGATCAATGAACTGAACAAAAAAGGACAACAAAAACAAAATGGCTTTAGGGTTCAGAAGACTGATCACCAAAGCCCGCTTGAAAGGATGCTGCATATTTGAGGCATTTTGCGGGGCAACCTCGGAAGTCACTTCAGTTGCCCACCACTTTTGGATGGCCGAACGAACCAATTGAAGGCCAATCCAAGCCAAATAAGCCGCACCGGCATATTTGACGACCATGAACATGGCCGGGTAGGCTCGCAACAAACCCGCCGCCCCCAGTGCTGTAAAGACCAAGAGTATGGTGTCACCCAAAAAGACACCAAAAGCACCTTGGTAACCGGCTTTCACGCCACGCACGGTCGCCACCGACAAAACATACAAGGAGTTGGGACCCGGCAACAAAATAATGCCAAATGCCCCCATCACGTAGGTCCAAAGATCAGTGACGCCGTAAAAGCTCATGCGCGCGACTCCATCTCCTTGATGAATCGATCAAACAAATAAGCAATATCGTGCGGACCCGGCGAGGCCTCTGGATGACCCTGGAAACAAAATGCTGGCTTATCTGTCCGCGCCAAGCCCTGCAAGGTGCCGTCAAACAAGCTGACATGGGTGGCGCGCAAATTGGCGGGAAGTGTTTTCTCATCCACTGCAAAACCGTGGTTTTGACTGGTGATACTGACGCGCCCTGTGTCCAAATCTTTAACTGGGTGGTTGGCACCGTGGTGGCCAAACTTCATTTTGAAAGTTTTGGCGCCGCTGGCCAAAGCCATGATTTGATGACCCAGACAGATTCCAAACGTTGGAATACCAGACTCGATTAATTCGGCAGCAGCGGCGATGGCGTAATCACAAGGCTGAGGGTCCCCTGGGCCGTTGCTCAGGAAAATGCCATCTGGCTTGTGCTTGAGCACGTCGGAGGCAGGGGTTTGCGCGGGCACCACGGTGATGCGGCAACCACGCTCAGCCAACATGCGCAAAATATTGAACTTGACCCCAAAGTCGTAAGCTACAACGTGGAATTTGGCTTGGGTTTGCTCGCCGTAGCCGGGCTTGCCACCCAACTGCGGATGCGCCAACTGCCATTCCGTTTGCGTCCACTCATAAGCTGCCTTGACAGAGACCACTTTGGCCAAATCAGCGCCAGCCATAGACGGGGCTGCTTTGGCTTTTGCAACTGCTTGGTCGATATCTGCCTGCGCGATGGTTTGCCCTTCGGGCAAGGTCAGAATGCAGCCATTCTGAGCGCCATGCGTACGCAAATGACGGGTGAGCTGACGGGTATCGAGATTGGCAATAGCGACCGTATTTTGTTGCACCAAATACTGGGGCAAAGTCATGTTGGCGCGGAAATTGGACATCACCTGAGGCACATCTTTAACGATGAGGCCAGCCGCATGGACGCGAGAAGCTTCCAGGTCTTCGGTGTTGACACCGTAGTTACCAATATGCGGGTAGGTGAGCGTGACGATTTGCTGGCAGTAGCTCGGGTCTGTCAAAATTTCCTGATAACCGGTCATAGCCGTGTTGAACACGACCTCACCGACTGTAGAGCCAGGGGCTCCTATGGAATTTCCAACAAACACCGTGCCGTCTGCGAGCGCCAGAATGGCGGGGGGGAATGATCCCTGTAAAGACAAAAGCACTGGGTTCTCCGGATGGGTTTTCGGGTACGCCCAGACACACTCAAGAATCAACGCTTGGCTTGTTTTTCAAAGGGAAGGGTCTAGAGGCAGCTTTGGGCGTACGGGGTGCAGTAAAGCGCCCCATTATAGCCGAGGGGAGGCTCTAAATTGACTCAAACCAGGCAAACCGTTGCACTCGCGTGAAGGCAAATGGCAGCCGCCGAGGCCACATTGAGTGACTCCTCGCCACCCGGCTGGGCAATCCGGACGTGCATGGCGGCCATCGCCTCAAGGGCCACACTGACGCCCTGCCCTTCGTGCCCCAGCGCCCACGCGCAAGGCGATGGCAGCTGCTTTTCTTGCAAGGCCGTGTGCAAATAGGCGCCACGGTGCGAACTGGTAACCAAAATTGGAACAGCAAGGTTAGACAAGTCATTCAGCTCAGCGCCTTCAATTAGACGCAAACCCCAATGCGCCCCCATGCCAGCGCGCAATACCTTGGGGCTGTACAAAGCTGCCGTCCCCTTGAGCGCAATCACCTGCTTAAAGCCAAAGGCTGAGGCGCAACGCAAAATAGCACCCACATTGCCCGCATCCTGCACCCGGTCCAAAATAACCGATGAGGCCTGCGACTGCAAGCTTGAATCAGAGGCCAATTCAATGACAAAACCCATGCCTGCCGGCGACTCGAGGCCGCTGATATCCTTGAAATAGCTGTCGGGAATAACTATATTTTTAGTAGCTGACCTAACCCATTCAGCTTGGGCTAGAGGCCAAAAAGACTCTGAATAAACACCGACAAGTGCTCGGACACCGCGCGTCAGCGCCGCGCGGCACAGGTGGTCTCCTTCCACCCAATAGCGCCCCTGCTTTCGGTAAGCACTGCTGTCTTGCGATAAGCGTCGAAGGTCCTTCAGAAAAGCGTTGTCTTTGGAGGTGATGTGTTGAACTTGGCTTTCACTCATGACAAAACCTCAGCAACAGGCCGAAATGTTTTACGGTGCTGGGGACAGGCACCATGCGCTTTCAAGGCGGCGAGGTGCTCTGCCGTACCATAGCCTTTGTGCTTGGCAAACCCATACTGCGGAAACTCCAGGTCGTAGGCCTGACACCAGCGATCACGATGGACTTTAGCCAAAATCGAGGCGGCAGAGATGGCGGGCACTTTAGAGTCACCCTTCACAATGGCTTCCGCGCGGATACTGAGGACTGGCAAGCGATTGCCATCCACCAAAACGAGTTTGGGTTTGAGCCTCAAACCCTCTACGGCTCTGCGCATGGCCAGCATCGTGGCTTGCAGAATATTGAGCTCTTCTATTTCTTCCACGCTCGCCTCGGCAATCGAGCAGCACAAGGCCTTGGAGCGAATTTCATCAAACAACTTTTCACGGCGCAAAGCGGTGAGTATTTTGGAATCAGCCAATCCTTTGATAGGTTTCAAGTCATCCAGAATGACGGCGGCAGCAACCACTGGGCCTGCCAATGGGCCACGACCCGCTTCATCGACCCCGGCGGTCAGGACTGAAATCGCCCAGTCAAGGGAAGATTGAGGATCGGGGACGGAGTCAGTCCTGGAGGATTTGCTGGATCGCATGGGCACAGAGTTTTGGCGTGTCGCGCTGCAGTTGTTGATGCAACTCGGCGAATTGGTGTTGAAGGTCAGAAATTTTTTCAGGCGCATGGGTTTGAGCATTGAGCCAATTCAAGACGGCAGCGGCGAGTTTTTCGGGGCTGGCTTCATCTTGCAGCAGTTCGGGCACCACGAATTTTTGACACAGGATATTGGGCAATCCCACCCATGGCTGAAGTTTTTTTCGACGCATGATTTGCCAAGACAAAGCACCCATCCGATAAGCAATCACCATCGGACGCTTGAACAAGGCTGCCTCCAGCGTGGCGGTGCCACTGGCAATCAAAGTCACATCGCAGGCCGCCAATGCGTCGTGAGATTGGCCGTCAAGAATCTTGATCTGCGCCAACATGCCACTCGAACGCGCGGCCTGTTCAATCTCGGCTTTAAGAAAGGGAATTGCCGGTACTATAAATTTAATAGCTGGTATAGCAAGCTGCATAAGCTTTGCAGCCTGAAAGAAGCTTAAAGCGAGATGTTTGATTTCAGATTTTCGGCTACCGGGAAGGATCGCCACTACCGTATCGCTTTCAAGCAAACCCAGTTTCGCACGCGCTGCGGCTTTATCAGGCTGCATGGGAATCATGTTGGCCAAAGGGTGGCCCACGTAGGTTGCGGCAATGCCGTGGCGGGCCAACAATTCGGGCTCGAACGGAAAAATACACAAAACGTGGTCGACACTTCGACGAATCTTCTCGATGCGCTCAGCACGCCATGCCCAGACGGATGGCGACACAAAGTGAATGGTCTTGATGCCCTGAGCCTTGAGGTCAGCCTCAAGGTCCAAGTTGAAATCAGGGGCATCAACGCCAATAAATACGTCAGGCGGTGATTGGAGCAGCTGTGTTTTTAGTTGCTTGCGGATGCCCACGATTTCTCGGTAGCGCATCAGCACGTCCCAGCCATAACCGTGCACCGATAATTTGTGGTGTGGCCAAATCGCCTGGAAGCCACGGCTCGCCATCTGAGGCCCACCGATGCCGGATGAGGTCAGGTCAGGCCACTGAATCCGCAAACCGTCCAACAACAAGCCCGCGAGCAAATCGCCTGAGGCTTCGCCCGCCACCATGCTGACTTTCATTTCAGCGCACGATGCCGCGCTGAGGCGATGCTTGCTCTAAAAACGAAAGCATCATGGCTACATCTGGCGCGGACTCTGGGTGACTGGTTGGCAACGCGGCCATGCGTTCACGCGCAGAAACCAAGGTCAAATCTTCCCGGTACAGCGCCTTGTGCATAAGCTTGACCGCCGCGATGCGCTCGGGTGAAAAGCCGCGACGACGCAGGCCTTCATAGTTCATGGAACGGGCTTGCGCAGGTTGACCCTGACACATGACAAAAGGCGGCAGGTCAG
>CAIMHL010000510.1 GCA_903840825.1 uncultured beta proteobacterium | reverse complement strand
GACCTGCTCGATCATCGCCTCGGCCTCCAGCATGGAGCGGTCTTCTTTTATGACCGATTCTTTGACCAGTCTTGACGTATCAATAATGGCGGCACTGATGACGTCCACGGTATCTGTGATGCGCTTGCCAGTTGCACCCGACTGAATGGAGAGCATGCGTACTTCTTTGGCCACCACCGCAAAACCACGACCTAGCTCACCTGCCCGCGCCGCTTCAATGGCGGCGTTGAGGGCGAGCAGATTGGTTTGATGTGCGATGCGGGCCACATCGGCGGCCATGGCCTGAAGTTCGACAATGAAATGGTTCAAGCCCTGAACCTTTTCAAACATGCTTGTCATGCTGGCCATCGCTTTTTTCTGCGTTGTGATGACGGCACCCAGTTCTTTTTCACTGCGTACAAAGACCGCCACAATACCCTTCTCACTGTCTTCAATCGCATGCGTCTCCAACTCAGAGGCCTGCACGGCGATGTCAAGCTTTTCAACAATGCCCGAAAAACGATCGGTTAATGAGGTGATGGCACGGCCCATCTGGTCCCGGGATGACTCAATGTGCCCACTCCAGATCGGCGCAAGCTGCTCACCAAATGTCTGCTGTCCAGCAAGGTACTGATCAACGGTTTGCATGAGGCGAAGTTGCCGATCTGCCAAGCTCTTGCCAAGATACAGGCCGCTTGCCACCAAGCCCAAGGCAAAACTAGCCGGGAGCCAGCCCAATCCTCCAGCAATGAGGACGGCGACAGCACCTCCGAGCCCGAGGGCGCTGGGATAAACCAGGAAGGCTTGACGATGATCTTGACCGGTCACTAGGGGCACTCCAGCATGCCTAGCGAATCAGTGCGATTCGCCAGAGAATTAACAAGCAAGCACCACACGCAGGCAACGTTCAGTTCAATCAACCGAACCGCTGTACCGTATGAAACTTGTTACATGCTGAAATTCTAAAAAGTCATCAGAAAAGTAATCCGCCAAATAAGCAGGGTTTTAAAGCTTACTTATTACTTCTTATGTTTTTTCAATTTCAATGTTCGGACTGCAACAGAGCCCCTTTGAAAAAGCTCGCGTGGCGGTAGTCGGCAGCTAATTGAACCCGACACTGAGTGCCATCAAGCCGCCGATCAGCAAGGGCTGGTGAACCATGTAGTAGCTCAAGCTCCAGCGGCCAATCATGACCAGCGAGTGCAAAACTGGCGACATCTGCTGTGTCAGGCGAGAACCCGTGCGGCCGGACCACCATGCGCCGGCGGCAGCGCCCCACCACATGACGCCCAGCCAAGGCAGCAAGGGCACGTAATCTTCGGTGATGGGTTTTCGGGTGATGATCCCCAACCAATTCAGGGTGGGGCTGTTAAATATATGCATTAATTCAGCTGTAGCGCTTGTGGAGATAGCATAGACAGCTATGTATTTTATAGCAAACACCACCCCACCCAAGAGCCACAACCACCCCCCCCAGTGTGCCGTCAAGCGCACGATGATGAGCATGAGGGCGATGCCGTGCAGCACGCCAAAATAAATGAAACTTTGCGGGTACATCCACCACGAACCCGCCGTGACCAAAAGCGCACAACCCGCCACTTGCGCCCAACGGCGCCAAAAGCGGGGCCAGCTTTGGCCTTGCGCCACCGCCATGGACTGCCCCAGTCCGGCACAAAACAAAAACAAACTCAAAATGAACGTGCGCTGCCAGGTCCAGAGCGGGTCACCGTAAAAATCCTGTTTGATGAAACCAAACTGGTTCAAATCAAAACAAAAATGAAACACGGTCATCCACACCATGGCCAGGCCCCGCAACGCATCCAGGGCCTCAAAGCGTGTTGTGGGTAAAGCGGTTGATGTCAATATTTTGCGTCGCATAGCTAGACGATACCTGAAGCACTGGGGCTTCCCACGTAAGATGGCATCTACGCATAATTTAAGGAACGCACCGCATCATGTCAGCCTTGGATCTCTACAACAAAAAACGCGGTTTGGCCGAAGACGCCATCAACCTGGTGAAAGATGGCGACTTCATCATCGTCCCCACCGGCGTGGGCGAGCCCCCCACCTTGCTCACGGCGCTGTCAGACCAAAGGCGCAGGTTTACAGATGTCAAAGTAGCGCAGATTTTGGCGGTGCGTAAATACGGCTACATTGACCCCGAGACACTCGATCACGTTCGCCACACCGCCTTCTTCTATGGCGGCGCCACCCGCGCGGGCGGTCAAGCGGGTTGGATCGACTTCATTCCCGCTTATTTTTCGGAACTGCCCAGCCTGATCGAGCGCGGCCAAATCCCGGCTGACGTGGTGTTTTCGATGGCGTCCCCCATGGACGAGCACGGCTACTTTTCACTCAGTTTGGGGGCCGACTACACCATGGCCGCCCTGAAAAAAGCCCGT
>CAIMHL010000509.1 GCA_903840825.1 uncultured beta proteobacterium | reverse complement strand
GTTCTTCCAGCTCTGGCTCAGAGCACTTCAAAAGGGGGAGAGTACTCCGGGTCACGATGGCATCGTCTGGGGTTTTATTGCAAGTATGCCTGTTGTGGTTCTGGATTCTTAGCGAAGAACTTTTCAACACAGACTTAATGGCGTCAGTGGGTGTTGCTTTGAAGTCGCTGACTGGACTACGGTTTTGGTCCGGCTTATTCCAAAGGTCCCAAAGCCAGTTGACATGACGCAGTGGCGGCCCATCGCTCTGTCATCTTGTGTTCAAAAGCTGTATTGTGCGATCTTGAATTCGCTCCTTGAAGAGTTGTCTGGCCCTCTTCATCGTGAGGCCGGTGGCTTTAGATAATGTCACCAAGTTGCTGAAATCACAAAGGTCCTGCGCATTGGGCTTGAAAAATCAAAGCTGTACGGCCAAGAGCTCACAATTATTCAGGCCGATGTGATAAAAGCCTTTGACCATATGTCCCATGACGAAATTCGGCGCAGTTTGGAATACTATGGTGTTCCCCAGAGGCTTCAACATTCTCTCCTTCTGGAATTGGCTGGTACGGTTATGTACCTTGTTCTTGAACATGTTGCGGCTGCTTGTCCTGGTTTGCTTTTTGCGGCTGGAAAACAAGGTGGCACTGAAACGCCTGCGCTGTGAAAATTGAATTCTGGACTCTCGTCTTGCTGATGCTGCACAACTGTGTCGTAATGAAGGTTTGGGCTGGAAACTTGTTGATGAAGGCTATCCCGATAAGGTCATCACTCACTTCTTCTGGGCTGATGATGTCTATATTGTCTGTAACACTTTGGAGGGGTCCAAGAGAATGTTTGAGCACTTCAGTTCTTCCATTGAGCTTGCTGGTCTTGAATGGAAACCGGAGTCGCTCAAGGTCTTGAACAACATGAATTCTGAAGTGTTTGTGGAGAGTTGGAACAATTGCTTCGGCCCCCTTGAGCTCCACCATGTGGCCTCTTTCATCGCGCTTGGGGTGGCTACTGACAATTTGGGCTCCACCGACTGCGCAGTCAATCATCGGGTGGGCTGCTTTTGGGTTTCATGGTCGGGTGTGAAAGCCAAGTTCTGCAGTAGAAGGGTCCCTGTGTCAGTAAGGATCTTGAGATTCTATGACACGCTGCTGAGATCTCTTCTGTTCAGTGCGGGTGGCTGGACTCCTTGCGAGCGGCTGCTTAGACACATTGGCGTCATAAAGCTTCGCTGCTTGCGGGCAATGGGTGGGCGCACCAAAGCAACTGAGGAAAGTGACCATGACTTCTTCGCTCGTCTGGACAGTGTCGTCTGTGGCATCAGAGACAGCCTGCATATCCTTCCAGCTTCGGTCCAGCTGTGTGGTTTGTACTTGGGTTGGGCATGGCATGTTGCCAGGCTTCCCGCTCAGCGCCAGATGTCCATCGTGCATTATTGGCAAAGTCTTGATCGTTTTCGAGACTCTCAGCTCTTGAAATCTGCAGCGGACGGCTCGGAAAGACGTCGTCTGGCAAATGTGGGTCGGCCCACCCGCTGGGAAAACATCTTGGAAGATCTTATTGGCTCGCCTTGGGCGGAGTTGTGTCATGACAGGCCGTCTTGGGCTCGCCTCAAAACCACCATGACTTTGTGCACTTTTGCGAAGCTTATGCACAGGCAACTGGATGTCCGACTTCAGGGCTGCACGGAGATGACCCACATCTCGCCTGCCATTCGATCAAATTGTATGAAGTTGGGGGCTGCTTTTGATATTCCAGTTCTGAACCTGGCGGACAACATGCAGCTCATCTGCCAAACCTCGGGTTTGTGGAAATCATCTTGCGACTAGAGGTGTGACCTTGCCTCAAAACAAATCCGGCTGGCGGTTCACAGCTTGGTGACTAACGGGCGAATGGTTGCTTGGGCCAGCCAGGCTTTGTTCTTCAAGCATATTCCGATGGCGCAAAACACTCTGGCGGATTCTCTGGCCAATGCGGCCTTGGACTCGGGCTCGACATCATGTTGCAGAGTTGTGCCCTTGATAGCTGGTGATAAGTTGGCCCTTTTCACGGATGGTGCTTGTCGGGGAAATCCGGGTCGTTGCAGCATCGGTGTTGCCATTGTCTTGTACAGGCCAAACGCTTCCGCTCTGACCGTTGCTGTGTTTGCGAAGGCAACTGGACACGGCACTAATACCATTGCGGAATTCGAAGCTGGCGTGATAGGTTGGCATATTCTTAAAGAATGGCTCCATTGCACTTTTTTGAATTCTCATT
>CAIMHL010000508.1 GCA_903840825.1 uncultured beta proteobacterium | reverse complement strand
GGCAACACCACATCGCGCTGGTGGCGCGCCAAATCCCACGCGCTGCGGTAGCGAAACCAGGCCTCGCGGGTTTGGCTACGGATGTTGGCCGCCAGCAGGTCGGCATGGGCTTGCTCGTTAAGGGCTTCTTTGAGCGCGTGACTTGGCCGCGCCATATTCGCGGGCAGTGCGGGTGCGCTGTTTGGGACGGCTTGCAGGGCGCTTGTCGATGGCGCACTCATCAGGTTGGCCGCTGCTGCCAAGGTGTTTTGCAATGCTTTCACGTCTTGCGAGCTGACCTGGGCTTGTGCGGTGCGGGCGTTGAAGGTGGCCGTGACCAACGCTAGGTGGTTTTGTAGTGCCTGCGCTTCAAGACCAGCCCATGGCAGGGGCGCTGCTGGCAGTTGGGGCAGCTGTTGGGGCAGTTGTGCGGGCAAATCGTACGCCTGCTGACCCCAAACCCCGACGAGTTTGACGAGCTCTTCGCTGCTGCTCATGGCCTCTAGCTGGGCTTGGGCCACTTGCGTTGCGCTGGCAGATTCAAGAAGTTGCGCTTGCAATAGGGGTACTTTGCTCCAGTTTCCCACCTTGACCATGCGCTGCGCCAAGGTGGTTGCAGTTTGTGCAGCCTCATGCCCAGCGCGCACGGTGCCCAAGGCTTGCTGCGCGGATACGGCACTTATCCAAGCGCGGTCAAGGCGATATGACAACTGGCGAACAGCGGCCACAATCTCCGCTTTTTCTTGGGCCGCCATTTGCGGCGTCACAAACAGGGCGGGTTGCTTTTGCAGGGTAAGTTGCAAGGCTTGCTGGGGCAAAAAGAGCGCAATAGGCCCAGTTTTAGGCTTGGTTTTTTCTGGCTCACTGGGCGTCTCAAACGCGTTGGAGTAGGGCACATCGTGTGCGGGGTCGCTGGCCAAAGGCTGGGCTAAGGAATACCCCGTGGCGGTGGCAATAGCTGTGGCGAGAATCAATAATTTTCTCAAGGAGAGCTCCCAAAAACTTGAACGGGTGATGCGCGCATCACAAGGCAACGCCGGCTGGGCTTTTAGTGGCGCAGGCGGACTGGTGGCGTCAAGCGTTAAGCAATGGGGGGTTTGAGGCTGAGCGCTGCCAGAGCGCTGTCAAAACGGTCGCCGCTGGACGGGCGAAGCTCGTTAGAGAGCTGGGGTGACGCGGGCACGAGGGGCGCAAAGGCGGCCGCTAAAGAGTGGCACAGCACGCAGTCGCCGCAAGTTGGGCAGGTGGGCTGTGGGTCAGTGGTGTATGGGTGAGGTGAGGCCAGCACTGCTTCCGGAGCGCTGCTAGGAGCTGCGTGGCAGTAATGCTCAGTTTTCGAGCTTAATTGGCTTGCAAGAACTGCTGGCTGTGCTAAAAGTGCTTCTTTTTTTATAGCAGCTAAATGGACTTGGTGGGGGCTTGAAGGCTCAACCACAAGCGCCCAGCTGCGCAGGGGCAGCAGGGCGATCATGAGAATAAGGAGCAGTAAACGCATCACCTAATGATAAGGCGGTTGGGTTTAAGTTCCCCTCTCTTTGCTTAATGACCCAAAATTTTGGACAAAAAGTCTTTGCTGCGTTCGTTTTGCGGGTTGTTAAAGAAGTCGTGGGGGTTGTTTTGTTCCACAATTTGCCCTTGGTCCATGAAGATCACGCGGTCGGCCACGGCTTTGGCAAAGCCCATCTCATGCGTGACGCAAATCATGGTGATGCCGCCGCTGGCCATCTCAATCATCACGTCCAGCACTTCCTTGATCATCTCAGGGTCTAGCGCCGAGGTGGGCTCGTCAAACAACATGATTTTGGGTT
>CAIMHL010000507.1 GCA_903840825.1 uncultured beta proteobacterium | reverse complement strand
GTTGAAGTTGTCCGTGGCGGCCAAGTCAGGCAACCTTGACAGCATCAAGAGCGCCGTATCCGCAACGGGCGGCAGTTGCAAAACCTGTCACGATGCTTACCGCAAAGATTAATCCACCCTAATCTTCAATTCAAGTCATCAATCACCAGCATCAAGCCTCCGCAAGGAGGCTTTCTATCAACAGGTGTAGTTCTTTGAAATCGGGTATGCCCACGTAGCGCTTGACGATTTGACCGCGCTTGTTCACCAAATAAGTCGTGGGGGTTAATTTCACATCACCCCATGCTTTGGCCACGTTGCCTGTGTTGTCAATTGCTACATTAAAGGGCAGTTTTCGGGTTTGTGAAAAGTTGACCACATAGCTGGGTGGGTCGTAGCTCATCGCGATCGCCAAGGTGTCGAAGCCTTTGGCTTTGTATTTGTCATGCGTGGCAATGATTTTGGGCATCTCATCAACGCAACTGGTGCAACTGGTGGCCCAGAAGTTCACCAAGGTCACCTTTCCCTTCATGTCCGCCGTAGTCTTTTGTGACCCGTCCAAAAGCACAAAAGAAGTTTGAGGCGCGTGCGATGGTCCTGCGTTGAAAAAAAGGCCCACGCCAATAGCCAATGCAATGGCAACAACGGAAACAATTGAACCTGGTTTCATGGCAAAGCTACTTTCGATGGGAAAAATTCATTTATCCAATTGTCGCGGTTTCTAAGTATTCACATTATTTCGGATTCACAGCTGCTGATTAAGTTCAGCTCAATTGGGGCACATTGAGTACTTTGGGTCGGCATCACGCAATTGCACTTAATGTAGGTCATCTGAAGCGCAGGAATCATGATGCCCAATCGGGATAATGGCTCCATGCAATATTTCCAAACATGGGCCGTATTTTTACTCGGCACCTTTCTTCTAGGCTGCAGTCCCGGGCTCAATTGGCGCGACGTGCGTCCCGCTCAGGCGCCTGTGTTTGCACTCTTTCCCTGTAAGCCTGAGGCGGCTGAGCGACGCCTCCCCCTTGGGGACAAAGAGATTGTGGTGAAAATGCTGGCTTGCGAGGCTGACGAGGCTGTGTTCACGCTGGCTTACGCCGAACTCAAGCCGGATGTGAAACAGGGCGAGTTGCTTGACTTGTGGCGCACAGCCACCTTGAGTCAAATGAAGGCGAAGACATCCACCCAAGTCCCTTTTACTTTAGAAGGAGCCTTATCGCTACCCCAATCTTCAAGGCTCGTTGCCCAGGGTAGTCGGCCTGATGGCCAGCAGTTGGCTGTTCATGCAAGCTGGTTTGCCGTGGGTTCGGTGGCATTTCAGGCGGCGATCTACTTTAGTGATGAATCAGCCAAAGCCAACAGTGCAGTGGCGGATACCTTCTTTTCAGGGCTCAAAATTCAATGAACGTTTTATCAAGGCGAACCGCCATCGTAGTTTTTCTGGCCTTTGCCTTTGCCTACTTCTTGTCCGCACTGATACGAGCTATCACCGCCACCATTTCCCCCACGCTGACGCGTGAATTTGCTCTCAATGCCAGCGATCTGGGTTTGTTGGCAGGTGCCTATTTCCTAGGGTTTGCTGCGACTCAGCTGCCTTTGGGTACGTGGCTTGACCGGCACGGCCCCAAAAAGGTGGTGCTGTACTTTTTGAGTGTGGCTGTTTTGGGCTGCGTTGCTTTTTCATTCGCCACCAGCTTTGCTGGCTTAGTCGCAGCACGCATCCTATGTGGCGTGGGCGTGAGTGCTTGCTTGATGGCGCCGCTAACGGCCTATCGGCGCTGGTTTGAAGCCAGCACCCAAATGCGGGCCAACTCCTGGATGCTGATGACGGGCTCGCTAGGCATGGTGGCCTCCACGTTGCCCGTGCAATGGTTGATGCCTGTGGTGGGTTGGCGCGTTTTGTTCTTGGGCCTTGCCCTGCTGGCCTTTGCCTCTATTGCGCTGATTGCTTGGCAGGTTCCCAAGTGGGAAGTAGCCCCGCCGGCCAGCTCCGATGGAGCCCAGCCAAAGGCGAGTTACGCCGAGGTTTGGCGGCATCCGTATTTTCGTAAGATGGCCCCGGTTGGCTTTTTTTGCTACGGCGGCCTGGTGGCGATGCAAACGCTTTGGGTGTCACCCTGGATGATCAACGTGGCGGGTTACACCCCATTTCAAGCGGCCAATGGTCTTTTTTGGATCAATGTGGCGATGCTGCTCACCTTTTGGGCGTGGGGCATGGTGAACCCCTGGCTGGCCAGGCGTGGGCTGAATGCAGAGATTTTGATTGCCCGCGGACTGCCTTTTAGCTTTGTGATGCTTGCTATTTTAATAATAGCTGGTGAAGCACTGCCAGTAAGCTCGATAGCCATTTGGGCCTTATATTGCGTCGGGTGCACCTTTGTCTCACTGGCGCAGCCGGCCGTTGGTATGGCTTTTTCCAGCGCCTTGGCAGGACGCGCGCTTTCTGCTTACAACCTGGTCATTTTTGCTGGTGTTTTTAGCGTTCAATGGGGGGTTGGTCTGGCCGTGGATGCGTTTAAGGTGCTGGGCTTGGGTCAAATCCAGGCCTATCAATCGGCGATGGGCGTATTTTTAGCCTGTTGTGTGGCTTCATACATTCATTTCCTGCAAGCGAAAAGCCATAATCTGCCCATCGAACGTGCATTTGTACAGCGCTAAACTTAGTTGCAGCAGGCCCTTCAGACCCGGTAAGTCCTCATCACCATGAACAACGGCATTCTCATCATCGCTCATGCACCCCTGGCCACGGCCTTGCGCCAGTGCATCATGCACGTTTTTCCCGATGCAGAGATAGGGATCATGGCCTTTGATGTTCAGCCCAACGTGCCCCCAGAAGAAACCTTGGCGGGTGTCACGATGGCCTTGGCCATTCTCAACACCCCCCAAACCCTGGTTCTGACCGACGTGTTTGGCGCCACTCCCTGCAACGCCGCACAAATATTGGTTGATGGTGTCAACACCAAACTTCTGGCTGGCGTCAACTTGCCGATGTTATTGCGCACCGTGACCTACCGCCACGAGCCCCTGGACGCCATGATGGCTCGCGCCCTCGCGGGGGGCACTCAGGGTGTTATGCAGGTCGCCAGCACCGCCCCTCAAAATCAGACGAGAAAAAAAAATGATCCAGATCACAACGACCATCAGCAATAAACTGGGCCTGCACGCACGCGCCTCCGCCAAGCTCACCAAATTGGCGGGCAGCTTTCCCTGCGAGGTCTGGTTGTCCAAGGGGGAGCGCCGGGTCAATGCAAAAAGTATCATGGGCGTGATGATGCTCGCGGCAGGCATAGGCACGCAGGTTATGTTGGAAACCAATGGTGAACGTGAGGAAGAAGCCTCGCAGGCGCTGTTGGCCCTCATGGCCGACAAATTTGGCGAAGGTGAGTAAGGCTTATGACATTCAGCATTCATGGACTTGCGGTCGCCCGTGGCATTGCCATTGGCCGTGCCGTGTTGGTGGCCTCCAGTCGTGTGGATGTGGCGCACTATTTCATCGGCCCCTCGCAGGTCAGCGCCGAGATTGATCGAGTGCGCGCGGGGCGCAATGCGGTGGTGGAAGAAATCCAACGTCTGCAAACCAGCGTGACCCAGATGGGGCCGAAGGAGGCACCCCATGAGCTCACGGCACTGCTTGACGTTCACCTGATGCTCTTGAAGGATGTCGAGTTGGTCAGTGGCGTCAAGCACTGGATCACAG
>CAIMHL010000506.1 GCA_903840825.1 uncultured beta proteobacterium | reverse complement strand
GAACCAAGGCCGGGTCGATCAGGGGCTCATCGCCTTGAACGTTGACAACGATATCGTCGTCGTTTAGATTCAGGATATTGCAGGCCTCGGACAGACGGTCGCTGCCAGAGGGGTGGTCAGTCCGAGTCAAAACGCTCTCAATACCGTGAGCCTTGCAGGCCGAAATAATGTCAGGGCTGTCACCCGCCACCACAACGCGAATTTGATTTGTCGGGCTGACCAAGCTCAAAACGCGCTGGGCTACCCGCACCACCATAGGCACTCCACCCAGATCAGCTAGGGGTTTATTGGGAAGACGGGTGGAGCCCAGCCGGGCGGGAATGAGAACCGTGAAAATCAAAGTCCAAGCTCCTCGTCTGACAAGGTTCGAGCTTCGTTTTCTAGTAAAACAGGGATGCCGTCACGCACTGGGTAGGCCAAGCGCGCACTGCGGGAGATGAGCTCCTGCTTTTCGCGGTCAAATTGCAAAGGCCCTTTGGTGACCGGGCAAACCAGTAATTCAAGTAGTCGTGTGTCCATCCGAAGATGATAACCGTGGGGCAGGGATCATCGGCTCAAAGCTGTCAATTCTGCGGTTGAGCTCGGCCAAGAAACGGGGCTCAGGCGTGAACTCAAGGGGCACGGCCAGTGCCTCGGAATGATGATGCCAAAGTTTGACCGCATCTTTTTCGGTGCAAATAAGCCTGTAACCCTTGTAGGAGTTGCTATTCCAGCTATTAAAATCATAGTGGTCTGGCAAAGCTAGCGTCCGCTCGGGCAAGAGTCCATTTTCTCGAAGCATGTCAAAAAATAGCTCAGGCTTGGCAATGCCAGCCAACGCCAGCCACGGCGGATGAGGCTGGTTTGCTAAAAGGGCCAAGGCTAGTTGTGTGCCGTCCGAGCGAATCGCATAGTGGGCAAGCTTGCGTTGACCACAAAAGCCCTCAAAGGCAGGGTTAGTGCCTGTGTGCAAGACAAAATCTACGGCCCGGGGCCACGGTTCCCGCAAGGGACCCGCTGGGAGTTGCCATCCATTGCCGGTCCCACGGTCATCAAAAACACATATTTCGAGATCTCGGTGCAGACTCAGATGTTGCAGACCATCATCACAAATAATGATCTGTGTTGCCGGATGTTTCAAGAGCAGTTGGCGGGCTGCTTCAATTCGGCGCGATGCCACAAAAACGGGCGCTGATGTGCTGAAGTGAATGAGCGCCGGCTCATCACCCACCTCACTGATGGGGCTGCTTGCGTGCACTGCACGGCAAGCCGTTGACGTTCGCCCATAACCCCGGGATACCACCCCCACCTTGAAACCACGCGTCTGCAGATGCTTCACCAGCGCAATGACAACCGGTGTTTTACCCGTTCCCCCAGCGATCACATTACCTACCACGATCACCATGACAGGGACACGCTCAATTTTAAAAATACGCGCTCGGTACAGGTAGCGGCGAATCGAGCCCATCGCTGCATAAAGTCGAGATAGGGGCCACAACAAACAGGCAAGAACCCCCCGTGACGTCCAGGCTTGCGTCAAGAGGCGCTCTACAGAGAACGGGTGACGCTCGGCGCTCATGGGCTTATTTGGCGCTGTTCTGATTGGAAGCTTGTGTGGCAAAGGTCACTTGCGACAGTCCCGCGCGCCGGGCTGCCTCCATGACCGTGACGACTGACTGGTGCTTGGCGCTGGCATCCGCACTGATGATGACCACCGATTCTTTGCCCGCTTTGGCACCTGCCACGAGGGCTGCAGTGACCAGTTCAACGCTGCGCCCTGCCACAGGCACTGAGTTAACTGTGTACGTGCCCTCGCTGTTGACTGTAACCAAGACATCTTTGGGGTAGTCGCGCAGGGCTTCAGCATCAGCCAGGGGCAAGGAAAGTTGCAGCTCCGTGAACTTGCTGTAAGTCGTTGAGAGCATTAAAAAAATAACCACTACCAGCAACACGTCAATAAACGGAATTAAATTTATCTCGGGCTCCTCGCGGGCTCGAGTTTTAAAATTCATGCTCATTTTCGCAACGTGTTGAGGTGGCGTAACAGCTTCTCAGATGCTAATTCCAACGTCAGGAGGTAGTAGTCAACGCGGGCGCGAAAGAAGCGCCAGAAAATGAGTGAGGGGATGGCCACCATCAGGCCGAATGCCGTGTTGTAAAGGGCAATGGAAATGCCGTGGGCCAGTTGCGCTGGGTTTGAACCTGAGGTTCCCCCTGTTGGTGCTTGAGCGCCAAAAATCTCGATCATACCCACCACGGTTCCAAAAAGACCCATGAGAGGAGCTGTTGATGCAATCGTGGCCAACGCACTTAAGTATTGTTCCAACCTGTGCCCAACGGCCTTGCCGGAGCCTTCCATAGCTGAGCGCAGGTCTTCCTCACTGCAATTGGGTCGTGCATTCATGAGGGAGAGCCCACTGGCGAGTACTTCACCCAATGCGGAGTTGTTCGCAATTTGAGCGATGACCTGAGGCGTTGGCACAGAGGTACGAGACACAAGAAGCACTTCTTCCAATAATTTAGCCGGCGCAATAAACTCGCTCCTCAGGCTGATGAAGCGCTCGATAACCAAGGCTAAAGCCAAAATAGAACAGGCTATAAGTGGCCAAATGGGCCAACCTGCGGCTTGTATGATGGATAACAAGTGAAATCTCCAAGCTAATAAAATCTCATTTATTATCGTCCATG
Organism: uncultured beta proteobacterium; assembly: GCA_903840825.1. Classification (GTDB taxonomy): domain Bacteria; phylum Pseudomonadota; class Gammaproteobacteria; order Burkholderiales; family Burkholderiaceae_C; genus Rhodoferax. Next base: position 2,703 of record CAIMHL010000506.1, on the reverse strand, counting down.
CCCTTTTAGTGAGCGTCAAGTTGCTATGCACAGTCAAGTCATTGGGGCTCCCAATTACAGTCAGATTCAAACGCTTGATTTAACGCCGAGCGTCTGGTCTATTGGCGCCCTGTGCCGGGCTATTGCAGACGCTTTGGACGCGCGTTTTAATCCGGTAGCCGTGCGTGGCGAAATTTCAGGCTTTTCGCGGGCGTCCAGCGGGCATTGTTATTTTTCCCTGAAGGACGAAAGCGGTCAAATTCGGTGTGCCATGTTTCGTCGTGCCGCAACCATGTTGGATTTTTCGCCCAGAGATGGTGAACTGGTTGAGGTCCGTGGTCGTCTGGGCGTATATGAACAGCGTGGTGATCTGCAATTAATTGTTGAAACTATGGGGCGTGCGGGGCAGGGCGCATTATTTGAGCAGTTTTTGAAGCTCAAAGCCCGGCTTGAAGCAGAGGGTCTTTTTGATCCGACCCGAAAACGATCTTTGCCTGTCATGCCGCGTGGCGTTGGTGTCGTGACGTCTCTGGGTGCGGCCGCTTTGCAAGATGTGGTCACTGCATTGCAAAGACGCGCTCCCCACATTCCCGTGGTGGTCGCCCCGGCCTTGGTTCAAGGCGCTAGTGCGCCAGCAGAATTGATTAAATCGCTCTCCAATCTATACCGCTTCACGCCATCCGGGCGCGCATCAAGGCTTGCGGGTGGTGATCAACGATCAGACGGGTTATTTGACTCAACGCCAACGATTGATGTAATTTTGCTGGTCCGTGGTGGCGGCTCAATGGAAGATTTATGGGCTTTTAATGACGAGCAGTTGGTGCGCACCTTGGCACAGAGTCCAGTGCCAGTTGTGGTGGGTGTGGGTCATGAGACCGACTTTACTCTGGCAGATTTTGTTGCCGATCTTCGCGCGCCAACCCCAACTGCCGCCGCCGAGCTGGTGGCTCAACCATGCGATGTGTGGCAGTCCGCCGTAGCGGCGATCGAAGGTCGCTTGAAAGATGCTGTTTATCGGCAAATCGACCAACACAGTCAACGCCTTGATGTGGTCTCCTCCCGTTTGGGTCGCCCGTCGCACCTGATGAGTCAGCAACGTTTGAAGTTGTCGTCTGTCGCTCAGCGCCTTCACATGACATCTCTGTTCTCCGTCAAGGAAAGTCAGCAAGCGCTAATGCAACTGAAAAGCCGCCTGCCAGAGGCTTGCAGTCGGGATTTAATTCGCAAGAGTGATCGTCTTCAGCGGGCGGAACTCCGCTTAGGCTTGCTAGATCCTAAATTGGTTTTGCAGCGTGGCTATGCCTGGCTGACGGGGCCCGAAGGCAACACGATCGCCAGTGTCAAGCAAACCTACCTCGGACAGGTCGTCCGAGCCACCCTTGCTGACGGAACGGTTGATTTGGCCGTATCTGGCACCACATAAGCATTCTTTCTACAATCCACAATTTTGACTCAACTTTTCTTAAAAGGAATTCATGGAACATACACTGCCCCCCCTGCCTTACGCCATTGATGCGCTTGCACCCAACTATTCACAGGAAACACTGGAATTTCACCACGGCAAGCACCATAACGCTTATGTCGTCAATCTCAATAACCTGCAAAAAGGAACTGAGTTTGAAAACATGTCGTTGGAAGAAATCATTAAAAAATCAACGGGCGGCGTTTACAACAATTCAGCCCAGATTTGGAACCACACCTTTTTCTGGAACTGCATGAAGCCTCAAGGCGGCGGTGAGCCCACTGGTGCGCTGGCGGATGCTATCAACGCCAAGTGGGGAACTTATGCAGCTTTCAAAGAAGCCTTCGTCAAGTCGGCGGTGGGCAACTTCGGCTCCGGTTGGACTTGGTTGGTTAAAAAGCCTGATGGCTCGCTTGACATCGTCAACATGGGCGCAGCAGGCACACCACTGACCACTGCTGACAAAGCCTTATTGACCGTGGATGTTTGGGAGCACGCCTATTACATCGACTACCGCAACATGCGTCCCAAGTTTGTTGAGGCGTTCCTCGATAAGCTGGTGAACTGGTCTTTTGCAGAAGCCAATTTCGCCTAAATTTGGTGAATAAAAAAACCACCTACCAAGGTGGTTTTTTTTTGGTCTAAATCAGTTGAAGGTAGCGCTAGTATTGCTACAAAAGCTATCAAAAAAGCAGCAGATTTCACGGGCTAGAAAAAGGTGGCCCCCCAAGTTTGGAGCCTGCTTTCAAGCCTTTTTTCTCAAACCAGCCCAGATTCATCTCCAGCACATACCTGACGGGTTTTGCAGAGCAATGTGAATCCAAAGTTTTGGGTTTCATATTGGCGAGGTTGATGATGGTTCCGTCATCGGCTACGAATGCGGCCGTAAGGGGCAGCAAGGTGTTTTTCATCCAAAAGCACTGGGGAGTTGCCTCCTCGAAAACAAACAGCATGCCCTCACCCTGAGGCATTTCCTGACGAAACATCAGCCCTGTAGCCCGTTGTTCTGGTGTTCCAGCCACTTGCGTGTCGATTAAATGCATGCCAGCAGAAAGTTTGATTCTGGGCAAGTCGAGTTGAGGTTTACCTTGCGCGTAGCAAGTACCGCCAAAAATGACACTAAAAAATAAGAAAGCACGCAGAATTTTTTTCATCAAGCTATTTTGACGCAACTGCTGATCAGTACAGACGTAAAAATGCCCGCAGAAGCGGGCATTTTTACAAAGTCGTCAAGAATTACTTCTTGGCTTCTTCTTTCTTGG
>CAIMHL010000505.1 GCA_903840825.1 uncultured beta proteobacterium | reverse complement strand
TATTTGCTCTTCATCAGCATCCGGGTTCAAGTGCCCTTCTTCTTTGGCCTGAACCACAGCCCTGTAGAAGGCCGACAACCAGGTTTTGATGGAACTGGCCAGCGCGTCGCGTACGGGCCCGGGTCGGTCGTCAAACTCCACCGCGCCACTGATGAAAATACACCCAGACTGAATTTCAACCGCCACACGCGACATCCAGTTGTGGAACATGGCCCGAACGCGCGGCAAACCACGGGGCTCATCCATGGCGGGCGCGAAAACCTCATTGGCAAACTGATTGAAATACTCGCGAATGACCGAGATTTGCAACTCTTCACGGGAACCAAAATGTGCAAATACGCCTGATTTGCTCATTTTTATGGAGTCTGCCAGCACACCAATACTCAGACCCTCAAGGCCCACTTGCGTGGCCAGCGCCAAGGCGGCATCCACAATAAGTTGCTTGGTTTGCAGGCCTTTTTGTAAGGCGCGCCCACCCCGTGTTTCGTTTGCATCAGGAACACGGGGGCTAGAGAAGAATGAATCTTGGGATGACATGGGCTTTAAATAGAACGATCGTGCTATTTTGCCGCAGTTTTTTGTAAACGGCTACTGATATTGCCGTGATGACCCCAATAACGCGCAGGTTTGAGGGTATACCCTCGGCTTACAACACCAGAAAAAGGCAGGCTGCCAAATTTTCAGTCGGTGGGCGTTTGAAACTTGACCGCACAAAACGCTGCAAGCGCCCCACCAAAAATGCGGTCAACAAGGAAGCACGCACCTGCGCGTCTACCGTGGGTGTGGCACCCTGCAATACAGCAGGGTGGACCTGAAGAATTTGCTTCAGACTGGTTTCAATTTTGTCGAAAAACAAATTCATGCGCTGCTGCAACCGGATGTTTTCAAAAACAAGGGCATCGCCCACCATCACGCGAGACAAACCCGGATTTTTTTCGGCAAACTGCATCACCATGGTGATGACTTGCTCGGCCTGATCGGTCAAACCAACCCCGTTCTTACGTTCGAGTATTTGGTTGATCAGCGAAAAAACAGCATGCTCAATGAAGTCAATCAAGCCCTCGTACATTTGGGCTTTGCTGGCAAAGTGCCGATAAAGCGCGGCCTCGCTCACGTCAAGGTGAGCGGCCAGGGTAGCGGTGGTGATGCGTTCAGCGCCCGGTTGCTCGAGCATCGCGGCCAATGCTTGCAAGATCTGGACGCGGCGCTCGCCGGGTTTAGGTCTCTTGCGGGCTTGCTCGGTCAATACGACTTCGGTTTGGCTGTCCAACTGTGTACCAGGGGGTGGGATGTGAGGCGCAGTCATCAGCAAATAGCGATTAATGCGAACGAATCATGGTCCCAAAGGCTTGGTCCGTCAAAACCTCTAGCAGCAAAGCATGGGGAACGCGCCCATCAATAATGTGCACCGAATTAACCCCGCTCTTGGCCGCATCCAGGGCACCACTGATTTTGGGCATCATGCCGCCACTGATGGTGCCATCAGCAAACAAGGCATCAATCTGGCGGGCTGTCAGATCCGTCAGCAATTGGCCCTGCTTGTCTAGAACGCCGCTGATGTTGGTCAACATCATCAATTTTTCGGCTTTCAGCACAGTCGCCAGTTTGGCCGCCACGACATCGGCGTTGATGTTGTAACTCTCGTTGTTTTCACCAAACCCGATGGGGCTGATGACGGGAATGAAGGCATCGTCTTGCAAGGCTTTGACCAAGCTGGGGTCGATGCTGACAATTTCGCCCACCTGGCCCACGTCGTGTTCTTTGCTGGCATCTGCCACATCTAGAAGCTTGAGTTTTTTGGCGCGAATCATGCCGCCATCGCGTCCGGTAAGGCCCACGGCTTTTCCACCCGCCTGATTGATGAGTCCCACAATATCTTGCTGCACCTCACCAGCCAGCACCCATTCAACAACTTCCATGGTTTCGGCATCCGTGACCCGCATACCCTGGATGAATTCCCCTTTTTTGCCCAAGCGATTAAGCGCAGTTTCGATCTGGGGACCGCCGCCATGTACAACGATCGGGTTGATGCCCACCAGCTTTAGCAACACCACATCTTCCGCAAAGTCGGCCTGCAAGGCGGGATCGGTCATGGCGTTGCCGCCGTACTTAATCACCATAGTTTTGCCATGAAACTGGCGAATGTAGGGCAGTGCTTGGGCCAGTATTTCGGCTTTATCGCGTGGCGCTATTGAAGAGACATCGGTCATGGTGGAAAGGTGGACAGGTTAGACAATGGGCAAATTGTGCCGCATGTTGCGGACCGGATGACTCCTGATACAGAGAAATCTTCAGTTAAGGCGTGTTTCGCTGGGCAAGTAGCCCTGAACATGCTTCAGTAAAAAAGGCTTGATAGCGGCTATTTCTCCGTCACGGGTCGCCAACTCAAGTGCGGTCAACTCATTAGACAACAGCGCCCAGGGGATAAACGGCTCATGGGCTTTCATGATGCGGGCATGCTCGGTTGGCGAAGGGTTGTCGCCAATCAACAACTCCTCGTAAAGTTTTTCACCAGGGCGCAGACCCGTAATTTCTATCTCTACATCGCCTTCCGGGTTGTGGGCGTCTCGCACGCTTAAGCCACTAAGCTGAACGATACGGCGTGCAAGATCGATAATTTTCACGGGCTGCCCCATGTCCAACACAAAGACATCGCCGCCTTGGGCCATAGCGCCAGCCTGCAAAACTAACTGTGCCGCTTCAGGAATGGTCATGAAATAACGGGTCACCTCGGCATGGGTGACGGTCAAGGCAAGGCCTGCCGCCAACTGCCTGCGAAACAGCGGCACCACGCTGCCACTGGAGTCCAACACGTTGCCAAAACGAACCATCGTAAAGCAGGTGCTACTGCCTTCTGCTGCCAGCGCCTGCAGCACCAACTCGGCCATCCGCTTGGTCGCCCCCATCACATTGGTGGGTCTGACAGCTTTGTCGGTAGAAACCAGCACGAAACGCGCCACGCCCCCTTCACTGGCAGCAAGTGCCATGTTCAAGGTCCCAAAAACATTGTTGGCAAAACCCTCACCGGCGTTGTCCTCAACCATAGGCACATGCTTGTAGGCGGCGGCGTGATAGACGGTGGCGGGTTGGTACATCCGCACAATCGAATCCAGGCGGGTACGGTTGGCCACACTGCCTAAAAGCGGAACCAGTTCTACTGACAGTCCGTGGTCATTAC
>CAIMHL010000504.1 GCA_903840825.1 uncultured beta proteobacterium | reverse complement strand
TGCAGACTTAGGCATCACGCCAGCGCAAACCATTGCCGTGGGTGACGGCGCCACCGACTTGCCCATGATGGCTGAGGCGGGTTTGTCAGTCGCCTACCACGCCAAGCCCAAAGTTCGTGAGCAGGCCATGGTGGCCATCAATACGGGCGGGCTGGACCGCTTGCTGTCGCTTTTCTAAAGACGCGCATGTTGCCTAGCCGTCAGCAACTGTTGCCATTTTTAAATTGGCCCCGGCCCACGCTCCAATTACTTCGGGGCGAGGTGCTGGCGGGGCTCAGCGTAGGCCTGATGGTGATTCCGCAGGGCGTCGCCTACGCCGCATTGGCTGGCATGCCTTTGGTCACCGGTATTTACGCCTCGATGCTGCCAGCCCTGCTGGGGGTCTTGTTCAGCGGGTCGGTGCGCTTGTCGGTAGGCCCCACCGCCCTGACCTGCCTGTTGGTCGCCTCCTCACTGACTGGTTTGGCGGAACCCGGTAGCGCGCAATGGGTAGAGCTGGCCGTTTGGCTGGCCTTGCTGTCGGGGCTACTTCAACTAGGCTTGGGCTTTATCCGCTTTGGCTGGCTACTCAATTTGGTCAGCGCGCCCGTGCTGATGGCGTTTACGCAAGCTGCGGCTCTGTTGATCGTGGCCTCGCAATTGCCGGCCATGTTTGGCCTAGCGTCCAAGTCTGTTGCTTTGCCGGATCTGCAGACGGTTCACCTGCCCTCCTTGGCTTTCGGCTTGGCAAGCTTTGTCTTGCTGCAACTGGCCCGTCGTTGGCGACCGGCCTTCCCCAGCGTGCTCGTTCTTGTCCTGTTGGCGGCTGGCGTCAGTGCATGGCTGGTTTTCAAAGGTCAGGTCGTGGGGCATTTGCCTGAAGGCCTGCCCGCGCTGTATGTACCCACGCTGCCCCTTGTGTCGACGCTGGCACAGCTGGTGCTCCCCACTTTGGTCATTGGCATGGTGAGTTTTTTGGAAACCGCCGCCAGTGCCAAAGCCGACAATGAGGATCAAGGCAAGCGCTGGAACCAGGACCAGGACTTGATCGGCCAGGGCTTAGCCAAGATCGCCTCGGCTTTTTGTGGCTCATTTCCCACCAGCGCCTCTTTTTCACGCTCAGCACTCTATTTATACGCCGGTGCCCGCTCAGGCTGGGCTTCTGTGGCTTCGGTTGTCGTCGTGATTTTGACGCTGCTGTTTTTTCTGCCGGTGCTCAGCCATGTACCCCGGGCGGTGCTGGCGGCTATTGTGGTGGTGCCCGTCTTGGGGCTGATCAAACCGCAGGCCTTTTTGAAGCTTTGGCGGCTATCGCGGGTTGAGGCCGCCATTGCAGGGTCTACTTTTGTCATCACCCTGCTGACTGCGCCCCAGTTGTATTGGGGGGTGCTCACTGGAGTGTTGATGGCGCTGTCACATTATTTGTACCAAAGTTTGCACCCGCGCATCATCGAAGTGGGCTTGCACCCGGACGGCAGCTTGCGCGACCGTCACTTGTTGCACTTGCCGCCTTTGGCGCCCCAGGTGTACGCCCTGCGGATGGACGCCGCGCTTGACTTTGCCACGGCCAGCAGTTTTGAGCGTGCGGTCAACGAACACCTCACCCAGCATCCGGATACTCAGCACGTTTGCCTGTTTGCCGAACCCATCAACCGCATTGACGCGACAGGCGCAGAGATGTTCAACAAACTGGTGCTCCAACTCCAACAGCACAAGATCACCCTGCACATCAGTGGCATGAAACTGCCCGCTGCTATCGCGCTTCAAAGCGTCGGTGCGCTGCGCGAAGGGCCTCACCTCAAAACCTACCGAACCGATGCAGAGGCGTTAACGTCGATTGCGCAACTAAGAGTTCTGCCCAACGACCTGGCGGGGGCTGCTATTTAGCACCATCAAGACGCCAGGCGATGCAGAATTTTCGTTACATTTTTTAACAAATAAACGTTTTAAACGACATAAAATCGTATTCGAATAGGACTCCCATTATGAATATCTCGAAAATTGCCCCCTCCTCGCCACTCCTTGTTTTGATGGCTTTGTCACTGATGCCGTTGATGGCAGTCGCCCAAAACGTCGAACCTGCACCCACCCACAGCTACCCAGCCTCGCGTCCAATCATGGGTCGCTACATTGTTATTTTTAAAAACAACGTTCAAAACCCGGCCCAAGAAGCAGCTGTACTCATGCGTGGCACCAAGGGGCAGGTTCATCACACCTTCACAAATGCAGTCAAAGGGTTTTCCGCCACCATTCCCGAAGCGGCATTGAAAGGCATCAAAAACAACCCCAACGTGGAGTCCATTGAGCAAGATCAAAGCATTCAACTCAATCAAACCTCACCCCAAAACCAGGTTACTTGGGGCTTAGACCGTGTTGATCAGACCGACCGCCCCTTAGATACGCAATACCATTTCAATTACACCGGTGCCGGGGTTACAGCCTTCATTATTGACACCGGAATGCGCGCCGATCACCTTGAATTTACAGGGCGGGTCCTTCCGGGCTACAGCGTGGTGGCTGATAGCAACGGCACCAACGACTGCAATGGGCACGGCACCCACGTGGCTGGTACCGTGGGCGGCAGCACCTATGGTGTGGCAAAGCTTACAAATTTGGTTCCTGTGCGCGTACTGGACTGCGCAGGCTCCGGCTCTTTGAGCGGCGTTATTGCAGGCATTGATTGGGCTGCCGGTACCAACTGGCGTCCAGCGGTGGCTAATTTGTCATTGGGCAGCAGCAAATCAACGGCCGTTAATGCCGCTGTAGCAGGCGCTACGGCCAAAGGCATCACCATGGTCGTAGCCGCTGGCAACAGTGCTGC
>CAIMHL010000503.1 GCA_903840825.1 uncultured beta proteobacterium | reverse complement strand
TGAAGTAATTGAATTTATTGGGGGAGAACACACGCCTCGTAATTTGATGATCCGTGCAGTAAAGACTGATGCAAAGCCTGAACAGATAGATGTTGATAGATACCTCGAAATTACCGCTCAGTGGGGCGTTAAACCTGCCCTAGAGAAGAAACTTTCGACTCTTAACATCCGTTAGACTTAGGACATGTCTAAGGTCCTCGCATCATTACCAGTTGGTGAAAAGGTTGGAATCGCTTTTTCTGGCGGTGCTGACAGAAAATCTGCGGGTGGATGCCTTGCAACTCGAACCTGTTTTGGAAACCTTGCGTGAGCTGGACTGGGTAGGTCTGCTGGATGAAGCCACTGACCTTGAGGAGGCCCGCTATGTTTTGCTGGCCAACCCAGACACCACACCCCTGGCCCCCTTGCTCGATGCCTTGTTGTTACCGCAGGTTGAGGCCACTGAAAATTTAAGAAAAAACAGCCTCTGGACGCATGCCAGTTTGCGCAGCGCGCTTTAAATTAAATTGCCAATGGGGTGCTGCCCAGTCACCCATCCCTAAGCCCTGCTGGGAAGGGCCGTTGTGAAATATCAAAACGTGGCTTTGTCCACGCCATAAAGTCAGTGGGTGGGTCTGTTCATAGACCCAATCAACTACTTTATGAGCGATATGACTATTTTGACCGCCTTGAAACAAACCGGGGAAAAAGTGGGTGCGACCTAAGCCAGGCCTGGGACAAACTCTCAGAGGGCTGGCATGAGTTACTGAGCCGCAGTACCCAGGCCCTGACACGCTACAAACGACCCAAGGACGCGCCCGCAAGTGCCGATCAAGCCCTCGCGCAGTTTCCGAATTGGGGCTTGTTGGCCGGCGAGATTGAGGAAACAGCGCGAGACCTCGTGGTCCGCATTGAGCTGCCCGGCATGGACAAAGACGATTGCCAAATCACCTTGGAGGGCAATGTGCTGGTACTGCGGGGCGAAAAGCGGTTTGAACGCGACACCGACGATAGCACCTACCACGTCACGGAGCGAGCCTACGGTGCCTTTGAGCGATCCATCCCCTTGGCGCGCAACGTTGACTTTGAGCACGCCCACGCCAGCTTCAAAAATGGCGTGCTAGTGATTCGACTCCCCAAACACGACAAAGCTCAGGATCAAAACGTACGAATCACCTGAGCTTGGCTGGGTGGTTAGGCTGCCTTTTCTTACATCTATTACAAGAATTCTGTTCGTTCTTTTCTTAATTCAAGCCCCGATTGACTTTGATATTTCGCAAGCAGCAAATAAATATTAAGTTGCAAACTTGGCCTTCAAGACAGACCAGACCGATTTTTAATTCGCTGCCTTGGACCCGATTAATTTTATAGAAAGTAGTAAAAATGAATACTTCAGCTTCAAATGAGCGCCAAAACGAGCTCGCCACAACGATGCAGTCGATCGTGGAATCAGAAAACTCCTTAGTCAGCATATTTTCCAAAGCGGCCGAGGAGTTGGTCAAAATTCAATCATCCGCATGGGCCTCGGGATTGAATGAAAACATGAGCGCGTTGACGCCCACGCCTATGCCTCAAAACCCCGTTTTCCTGCTCTGGCAACTGCCCAATCTCATGCAAGTTAAAGCCAAGCGAAGGGTAGGAAATTGGCAGGATGCCTACTCGATAGTGTCTCGTAGTCAGCAGCAATTGCTGGACTGGGCCTGCCAATCCTTGCTGGGCAACGTCACACAAACCTCTGCAGCGGTTTCAAGAATAAATGGTGTGTTGATCAGTCGGAGGCAATCAGCTGAGGTCATTAACTTTCCAGACCGACGCGCACAAACGGTACTTGCTGGGGCGTCTTCTCATCACGGAAAAAGTAAAGATGCTCAGCGAATGGCCCGACAAGCGGCGGCATGAAGTGAAAGCAATTCAGTCGTAAAAAATGAGATCAAAATTCATGCTGGTACGTGAGTGGCGCTGATTCGTGATGAATTTTGACGTCTGCAACGGCGATGCCGATGGGCTGTGATCGGTAGTTCAATGGCCTGAAAACAGACCCGCCAGCCTTTTCAGGGGCTGGCGGTTGTGGTGAGAACCCCGGATCAGTTTGTCAGGCTGATACGTCTGGGGACGTTCCCATCCGTCTTGGTGTCAACACCAAGACTTGGCCCAATTCCTTGAACCCCCCAGCTCCGTACTTTTCTAATTCACTTGCGTGTTCCTTCAAAGCACGGTTTCACTATAAATTTCCTGGAAAAAATTTAATTGAGGAATCACAAATCAGAGTGGGAAAGTAGCTTCCAAGGGCTCATCAAAACCAGGGGAAATGTGTCAGGTAAACGCCAACCGCTGCTGAAGTGATCGCCACCCGCAGGCTTGCTGCCAGCAGCGTCAAGACGATTGATTTACGCTTCATAGCCCAGTCCTCCTCCTGTATTCACCGAGCGTTGGGGTCAGCATGCTGAATGCTAAGAAGCAGTAGGTTTGGCACTTTGCGCTTGATCAATCGGCTATTTCAAAAACTCCACCAAGGCCGCCAGCATGGGCTCGGGCGTTTCCGACATTTGATGATGGCCACCGGGAAGCTGCACGACCTGGGCTTGGCGTGCTTTCGCGATCAGCCCCTGCGCTGCTTTGGGCGGCGTCATCTGGTCCACGTTACCCAGTAAAAACAGCACGGGGCAAGTGACCTTTGCCATCGCTTCTTCGCCGTGGGTGTAGCTGTCGCAGGCCTTGAAGCCGGCGTGAAACACATTGACGTTTGGGTTGCTCGCCAGCACACGGCGTCCCAGGGCCATAGACGCCCCATAAACCCAAGTGCCCGGCCCCAAGGCTGACGGTGGCGGTGCCAGCGTTGAGCGAGAAAAAATATTTACCATCTCAAGCGCCTTCATGGGCGCCTTGAGTGATGCCTCAAGCAGGGCAGGCGACACCTTCATGGGATAGGCCGTGCCCACCAGCACCAGTTGGCTCACGCGCTCGGGGGCCCGTGAGGCGGCTTCCAGCGCGATGAGGGAGCCAAAACTGTGGCCCACCAGCACGGCTTCATCCAGTCCAGCGGCATCCATCAAGGCGAGGATGAAGTCGGCCGCTTCTTCAACGGTGGCAGGCGGCGTGCCCGCGCTGCGGCAGTGGCCGGGCAGGTCAAGTGCCAGCACATTCCAACCGTGGTGCGCGAGGTAGCGGGTCTGCAAAATCCAGACGCTGTGGTCGTTTAAAACCCCGTGGATAAAAATGAGGGTCGGCTTGGCGGCGTCAAACGCTTTGCCGCCGGTGTAGCAATAGGTTCTGTGGCCATTGACGTCGAATTTCATGCTGCTTTCTCCGCCACTTTAAGGGCGCGTTTCAGGTCTTCTAGCAGATCGTCTGGGTCTTCTAGGCCAATGCTCAGGCGAATCGTGCCCTGGGTGATGCCACCGGCGGCCAGGGCCTCGTCACTCATGCGAAAGTGGGTGGTGCTGGCCGGGTGAATCACCAAGCTGCGGCAGTCGCCCACGTTGGCCAAATGGCTAAAGACCTTGAGGCTTTCGACAAATTTTTTGCCCTGCTCGCGGCTGCCTTTCAAATCAAAACTGAACACCGAACCTGCGCCACGGGGCAGCAGTTTTTGCGCTAGTGCGTGGCTGGGGTGGGTGTCCAGCAGCGGGTGGCCCACGCGCGACACAAAAGCCTGTTGGCTCAAAAACTCCACCACCTTTTTCGTGTTGCTCATGTGGCGCTCCATGCGCAGGGATAAAGTCTCAATCCCTTGCAAGATGAGCCAGGCAGAGTGCGGGCTCAGGCAGGCGCCAAAGTCCCTCAAGCCTTCGCGGCGTGCCCGCAGCAAAAAGGCGCCCACGGTGGATTCTTCAGAAAACACCATGTTGTGAAAACCGGCATAGGGCTCGGTCAACTCCGGGAAGTTGCCGCTCTTGTCCCAGTCAAAACTACCACCATCCACCACAATGCCACCAATCACCGTGCCGTGGCCGCTCAAGAACTTGGTGGCCGAGTGGTAGACCAAATCAGCCCCATGATCCAGCGGTTTGATGAGCCAAGGCGTGGTCAGCGTCGAGTCCACCAGCAAGGGCACGCCCGCTTCATGGGCGATGCTTGAGACCGTCTCAATGTCTAGCACGTCCAGACCGGGGTTGCCCACCGTTTCGCCAAAGAATAATTTGGTGTTGGGGCGCACGGCGGCTTTCCAGCCGTCTATGTCACCGGGTTTCACAAACGTGGTCTCAATGCCAAAGCGGCGCAAGGTGTAGTGCAGCAGGTTTTGCGAGCCGCCATAAAGTGCCGTGCTGGCCACAATGTGGGCGCCAGCACTCATCAAAGTGGCAATGCTCAGGTGCAACGCTGCCTGACCACTGGCGGTGCTGACGGCCCCAATGCCGCCCTCCAGGGCAGATATCCTTTGCTCCAGCACCGCATTGGTCGGGTTGCTGATGCGCGAATAAACATGGCCAGCGCGCTCCAGGTTAAAGAGCGCAGCGGCGTGGTCGCTGGACTCAAACACAAAGGACGTGGTGAGGTGAATCGGCACCGCCCGCGCGCCCGTGGCGGGGTCGGGGGCAGCACCGGCGTGCAGGGCCAAGGTGTCAAAACCAGGGTCGGAATAGCCAGGCATGGGAATCCTTTGGGGTGTGTGGCAAAAAATTCAGGCCGGTTCTTGTCAAAAACAGACCGACGACGAGCTATTGTGGGCTATATTTCGCTTAGAACAGCTTAATTACAAGCCAACAACAAGACAAGAGGAGCCATATGAAAGTCAGCGACATTCTGCGCGTTAAGGGCAGCACCTTGTACACCGCCACTCCAGATGAGCCCCTTTCCCATGCCCTTGACCTGATGGCTGAGCGCGACATTGGCTCGCTCGTTGTGATGGAGCAAGGCAAACTGGTCGGCATGTTGACCTTTCGTGAGGTCATCAAAACAGTTGTAAAAAATGGTGGTGCGATAGGGGTCACCACGGTCCAATCCGCCATGGACGATGCCCCTCTGACCTGCACCCCTGACACGGACATGGATGAAGTCCGCCACATGATGCTGGGCAGCCATGCCCGCTATATGCCGGTGCTGGACGGGAAAATGCTGATGGGTGTGATCAGTTTTTATGACGTCGCCAAAGCCGTGGTGGACAGCCAAAACTTTGAAAACCAGATGCTCAAAGCCTACATCCGCGACTGGCCTGAGACGGGTGAGCCCGCAGCCAATTAAGTCGCACAAACTGCTGCGCCAAATCGGTCGCCCATCCTCTGGGATAATCTCATCCCATGAGCGGCAATACTTTCGGACTTTTATTCGCAGTCACC
>CAIMHL010000502.1 GCA_903840825.1 uncultured beta proteobacterium | reverse complement strand
GGCCCCCGGTCATTGGAGTGGCACCTTGTTAAACGGCCTCTTGGCCTACGACGCTGAATTTTTGAATATGCCGCGCGCCGGTATCGTGCATAGATTGGACAAAGATACAAGCGGTCTGATGGTGGTGGCAAAAACCCGCGCGACGATGGATGCCTTGATCAAGGCCATTGCCGCCAGGGAAGTTGGGCGCAAGTATCTGGCCTTGGCAAACAAAACATGGATTGGCCCGCGCAACGTAGAAATCAATCAACCTATTGGCCGTGACCCTCGCAATCGTTTGCACATGGCGGTCGTCGATTTGTCTAAAAACCAGGGGAAACTTGCAAAAACCGAAGTAGAGTTGTTGCAAAATTGTGCTCATGGCTGCTTGGTTCGATGCACCTTGCACACCGGTAGAACGCACCAAATTCGCGTCCATATGGCCTCTATGGGCCATCCTTTGGTGGCTGATGAGGTCTACGCTGGAGTAAAAGCGGCTGGCATGGACAGGCAGGCTTTGCATGCTTATCGGTTGGCATTTACACACCCTGAAACTCTAAAGTTGATGGAGTTCACGTCTGAAGTCCCAGCAGATTTTCGGTCAGCCTTGATGGACTGGGGTCTAAGTTATAATGGAAATTAACGATTTAAACGTCGTTGTCTTCCAAACTCTCGGATTCGCGCTGCAAATTTTCATTTTGTAGGCTGCGCTTCAGTAAAACGTACTGACTCTGCACTTTTTGTGCTTTTCCCGGAAATGTAAATACATGAATACGGCGGATGCCAAGCGCGTTCTAGAAACCGCCTTGATTTGCTCCCAGCAGCCTCTTCAATTGCGCGACATGCGTATATTGTTTGAAGATGGGTTGGGTATTGATACGATTAAATTTTTGTTGATTGAGTTGCAAAAAGAGTGGACACAGCGTGGTGTCGAGTTGGTGAGTGTTGCGAGTGGTTGGCGGTTTCAAAGTCGCCCGGAGATGAGGGTTTTTTTGGACCGACTCCACCCGGAAAAACCGCCGCGGTATTCGCGTGCCACCTTGGAAACCCTGGCAATTATTGCGTACCGTCAACCGGTGACGCGCGGCGATATTGAAGATATTCGGGGTGTTACTGTTAACTCGTTGCTTTTGAAGCAACTGGAAGATCGTGGCTGGATTGAGGTCATTGGATACAGAGAAACTGTAGGTCGTCCTGCGCTATTTGCGACGACCAAGCACTTTCTCGATGATTTGGGACTTGCCTCACTTGATCAGTTGCCTTTGCTGGACACCCCTGATCAGCTATTACGTGATATGGGTTCGCTGGGAGGGTCGGAAAAGGCGAGCTTTGGTGATGCAGCAGCAGGCCCAATCGCTGAGTCTTTAGGCGATTTGGTATCGGAGGCTGAACGCACCTCGAACGCGCTGGCAAGTGCCAGTGGTGACTTATTTAAATTGGATGGGCTTCAAAATGACAGTGAATAAAAGCAGTGATTTGGGTTCATCAACCAATGATGGGGATAGCCATCAAAACAATATTGAAATCATGACAGAAGAAAAATCCTTACCCATTGAATCCCATTTGAAACCTCAGCAGCCAGGTGAGGTTGGGTATAGTTTCGAAGATGTTGTGTCCGGTCAATTTGATGCTGACGAGGAGAGTCCTGAAGTTTTGCCAACCAAACGTGTGCTCGCACCCATGGCGGAAACGCCCAAGCTGCACAAAGTCCTTGCTCAAGCCGGAATGGGCTCACGGTTGGAGATGGAGCAGCTGATTCTGGAGGGTCGAATTACCGTCAATAATGAGCCTGCCCATATTGGTCAGCGTGTTCAGTTTGGTGATCACGTCAAAGTTAATGGAAAGCCTATCCGGTTTCGGATTGACCCGCCACCAGCGCGAGTCATTGCCTACCATAAGCCTGTCGGCGAGGTGGTGACCCACGATGATCCCCAAAATCGTCCCACGGTGTTTCGTCGGCTCCCCAAGTTGTACCAAGGTAAATGGCAGTCTGTGGGCCGTCTTGATCTGAATACTGAAGGATTGTTGCTTTTTACCAGTTCTGGCGAGTTGGCTAACAATTTGATGCACCCACGCTTTGGTTTGGAGCGCGAATATGCGGTTCGCGTACTCGGTGCCTTGAATAAGGAAGAGAAACAAAAGCTGCTCGATGGTGTCAAGCTAGACGATGGCATGGCGCACTTCGGCTCGATTGAAGCCGGAGGAGGCGAAGGTTCTAATTGCTGGTATCGCGTCACCATTTCTGAAGGCAGAAACCGTGAAGTCCGTCGCATGTTTGAAGCTGTTGGCCATGCGGTGAGTCGATTAATTCGTATTCGCTACGGCGCCATGATGCTGCCCCGTGGTCTGAAGCGCGGCGCGTGGATGGAGCTTGAAGAGGGGGATATCAAAGCCCTGGTTCAAGCAGCAGGCCGCAAAGCTGCGCATGAAGCGACCGATTCGGATGGCGCAGCCCGCCCGGATCAGGCTCGATCTGAACGTGCTGATCACGCGCCAAAAAATCCTCGGCGAGGCGTTCGTGGCAGTGGCCCGCGCAGTTCGGGCACTGGTCAGCGATCAGCCCCTCCAGGGCCTGTTAAAAATCCCGGTACAAGTTTTGGAGGCGGTTCCCGCGGTCAAAATAGCCGCACAGACGCTGGAGATCGTCCAAAAGGCGCCGGGCAACCAGATCCATTGAAAACAGCCTTTGGCTATATTGGCGCCGACAGCTTTACCCGGCAAAGACAAGATCAAAATTCACAACGGGGCGGTCCTGGCGGCAACGCTACCCGTCGTGGCGGCAGAGGCCGTGGCTAACAAAAGCTGATATATCGTAGGAATCCACTTTCCAATGACGCGACTGATTCCTTGCAAAGAATCAGCTCTCGTGAGCGGGTAAAATCATAGGTTGAGCTAATCGGCCAAACTTAATCATTATTTCAGGAATTAACATGACAATTGAACGCACACTTTCCATCATCAAACCCGATGCAGTCGCTAAAAACGTGATTGGTCAAATTTATGCACGTTTTGAAGCCGCTGGCCTAAAAGTAGTGGCTGCCAAGTTGGTCCTTTTGTCTCGTGGTGAAGCTGAGGCTTTTTATGCTGCGCACAAAGAGCGCGGCTTTTTCAAAGACCTCGTTGACTTCATGATCTCAGGCCCTGTCATGATTCAAGCCCTTGAAGGCGAAAATGCAGTGATGAAACACCGTGATTTGATGGGTGCAACTGATCCGAAAAAAGCGGCTCCAGGCACCATTCGTGCTGATTTTGCTGACAGCATTGACGCCAATGCTGTTCATGGTTCGGATGCCGTCGAAGCTGCAGCTGTTGAAGTTGCATTCTTCTTTGCCGGCATGAACGTTTACTCGCGTTAATTAAGTCTATGACGGTCAATCTGCTCGATTACGACCTCGAGGGCTTGGCCGTTTTTTGTGACAGCCTGGGCGAGAAGCGCTACCGGGCTGTGCAACTTTTCCGTTGGATTCATCAGCGCGGAGCCACGCAATTTGATGAAATGAGCGATCTTGCAAAATCTTTGCGGGAGAAGCTTAAAACCTCGGCGCACATAAAAGCACTCGAAGTCGTCTCGCAGCATATTTCATCCGACGGCACCATAAAATGGCTCTTCAGT
>CAIMHL010000501.1 GCA_903840825.1 uncultured beta proteobacterium | reverse complement strand
GACATGGCCGCTATCAAAGCCCAAGGTAGGGCACTCAAGAAATTGTCCTGATGCCATCTGTTGTTTTTTCTCGTAGTGCACAGACTGACCTTGTGGAAACGTGGTCGTTTATTTCAGAGCAAAGTTTCGAGGCTGCTGACCATGTCATGGATGTCATCGAGAAAGAAGCCCAGACACTGGCCTTGCAGCCCTTAATGGGTAGAGCACGTCCAGAGTTAAGTGCCGGTACAGGTGTTGGCCGACATCGACCTCGTACAACCTGTACTACATCCCTGAAGAGTCAGGCGTCATCGTAGTCCGCGTTTTGCACCATGCCCGTGATATTCAGAGCAGAGATTTTCTGAACTGACGGCAAGCGTTAGCTGCCACGCCCCCCCGTGCCAGAATGACCTGCTGCACCTACCCCTGTTAGTTTAGAGAGCAAAGAGGTAGGTATGAAGATCAACAATCAACCCAAGGCACGGATGCATGCAGCCAGAGATTCTGTCGATATAGGCGCATCGCAAGGAGCCCGAAGGGCGACTGGAGATGCGCCTGTATCGACGCGGCCATTGTTACCCAGCATCAACTCCGAAGTTGTGGCCATTGCGAAACGTCGCAGCAGAACCAACGCCGACAAGCGCCGCGTCGTGCTTGCCGCCGCAGCGTGCACCAAGTCCGGTGAGATCGGCGCACTGATGCGCCGCGAGGGCGTGTACTCATCTGCACTGGCCACATGGCGGCGCCAATATGCGGCAGGTGAGCTGAGCGGCGTGACATCTAAAAAGCATGGCCCCAAAGCCGACCCTGCCCGGGCCGAGCTCAAGCAATTGGCGCTGCTCACGCGTGAGCGCGACAAGCTGCGGGTGCAGCTGAGCAATGCGCATCTGGTTATCGAGGTTCAAAAAAAGTTGCCGCGTTGCTGGAGCAACTCGAGCCCCTACAGAAGTTCGCGAGTCCTTGATGGCTGCGACGCTTGAGCTCACCCCAGCGCTTGGCAGTGCTGCGGCATGCCGCGCCATGGGTCTGTGGCGCGGTGCCCCCGGCAGGCACAGGGCACGCGCACACCGTGCCGCCTTTGTGGGGCCGCCGCCATCCTCGGTGCCAAGGCCAGCTCGCCGCTGGCCTTGAGCGAGGCAGAACAGACCTTGGTGTTGCAGGCCTTGTGCAGCGAGCGCTTCTGTGACACCGCTCCAGCGGCAGTCCACGCCACACTGCTCGATGAAGGCACTTACCTTGGGTCGGTGCGCACCATGTACCGTTTGCTGGCTGCCAACGCCAGCAGCGCTGAGCGTCGCCGCCAACGCAGTCACTCGGCCTATGCCAAGCCTGAGTTGCTGGCTCTGGCGCCCAACCAGGTCTGGTCGTGGGACATCACCAAACTCAAAGGGCCGGTTAAGTGGACTTGCTTTCACCTTTACGTCATCCTGGATATTTTTAGCCGGTACGTCGTCGGCTGGCTGATTGCGCCAAGTGAGAGCGCGGAGCTGGCCCAGCAACTCATTGCCGATACCGTGTCTCGTCACGACGTGATGCCGGGTGCGCTCACGCTGCACGCGGATCGAGGCACCTCCATGCGTTCCAAGCCGGTGGCCAGTTTGCTGGTGGATCTGGACGTGGCCAAGAGCCACAGTCGCCCCTATACCTCGGATGACAACCCCTATTCGGAGTCGCATTTCAAGACTATGAAATACCGCCCCGACTTCCCGCAGCGCTTTAGCAGCATCGAAGATGCCAGGTGCCATTGCCAGACCTTTTTTGCTTGGTACAACGCCCAACATTACCATTCAGGCATTGGTCACATGACGCCCCACAGCGTGCACTTTGGGCAAGCACAGGCCATGCGGGAAGTGCGTCAAGCCACGCTGAATGCGGCCTTTAGCGCAACGCCCAACCGATTCAAGGGCATCCGCCCTTGCCTGAAACCCATGCCCACTGCGGCTTGGATCAACCCACCGCCAGCACAAAGGAAGCCGGCTGAAACAGAACAACCCTGCACCGTAAATTTATGAAGCCAGGTGTAGCAATGTCATTGACACGTTCCGAACTCGTGACCTTCGCCACCTACAAGGCCGGGGCAACCAGCCGGGGTATTGCAGACATTGAAGATGACACCGCCATTAAAGGCGACTTGGACCACGGCTTCGATCAAGCATCGTTTGAACGGGGCATGGCGGAGCTTGGCGAGAGCGGTGCGCAAGTTATGGTTCTGTCGCAATAGTGGCGTCAGGCCGAAAAGGGCTGCAGGTTGGCCCGACGATCAAGCTGCGAGACTGTAGAACTGGTTG
>CAIMHL010000500.1 GCA_903840825.1 uncultured beta proteobacterium | reverse complement strand
TGGAAGCATTTTGCCAAAGCATGGGGTGTCGACTTTGAGTGGATCAAGGGACGTTTCTCATCGCCCGCCATGATGAGCAAACCAGGTATCACAGTGTCGCGCTGGATTGACGGTGTTCTGGAGAAAAATGAACTGATTGACCAAGACTCCAATCTACGTGGTGTCTTTTACTGGGGCCATGCACCCAACTCCCAAACCCGCGGCTTGGACATGAAGCGGGCTATGGACAAACTGGACCTTTTGGTTGTGGTGGATCCCTACCCTTCAGCAACGGCCGCTATGGCGGCCATGCCAGGAAAAGCAGAAGATTTAAACCCTAACCGCGCGGTGTACCTTCTGCCTGCGTCCACACAGTTTGAAACCAGTGGCTCTGTGACCGCCTCTAACCGGTCGATTCAGTGGCGTGAAAAAGTCATCGAGCCCTTGTGGGAAAGCCGCAGCGACCACATGATCATGCAGCAGTTTGCAGACAAGCTTGGCTTTGGCAAAGAGCTGTCGAAAAACTACAAGATGCAAAAAGTGAAGGGGATGGAAGAACCTGTTCCCGAAGACATCCTACGTGAAATCAACAAATCGGTGTGGACCATTGGCTACACGGGCCAGAGCCCTGAGCGACTCAAGGCGCACATGAAGAATATGCACTTGTTTGATGTGCGGACGCTCAAAGCCAAAGGCGGCAAAGACAAAGAAACCGGCTACGACTTTACGGGCGACTACTTCGGACTTCCTTGGCCTTGTTTCGGCACTGCCGAACTCAAGCACCCTGGTTCTCCCAATTTATATGACACCTCCAAACACGTCATGGACGGTGGTGGCAATTTCCGGGCCAACTTTGGTGTCGAGCGTGAAGGTAAAAATCTTCTGGCCGAAGATGGTTCGCATTCCAAGGGTGCCGACATCACCACTGGCTACCCCGAATTCGACCATGTTTTGCTTAAAAAACTGGGTTGGTGGGATGACCTGACAGACGTTGAGAAAACAGCGGCCGAGGGTAAAAATTGGAAAACCGATATGTCGGGCGGTATTCAGCGCGTAGTCATGCAGGTTCACGGTTGCCACCCCTTTGGCAACGCCAAGGCCCGCGCCGTGGTCTGGAACTTCCCTGATGCCATTCCTCAACACCGCGAGCCGCTGTACGGCATTCGTCCAGACTTGGTCGCCAAGTACCCGACACATGATGACAAAAAAGCATTCTGGCGTTTGCCCACTTTGTTCAAAACAGTGCAGGAAAAAAACATAGCCGACAAAATGCATGAGAAGTTCCCGTTCATCATGACTTCTGGGCGCCTGGTCGAGTACGAAGGCGGCGGCGAAGAAACTCGTTCCAACCCTTGGCTGGCCGAACTCCAGCAGGAAATGTTTATTGAGATCAACCCCAAAGTGGCTGCTGACAAAGGGATTCGCAATGGCGACAGGGCTTGGGTGTCCTCGCCAACGGGTGCACGTCTTAACGTGCAAGCGCTGGTCACTGAACGGGTGGGGCCTGATACGGTGTTTTTGCCCTTCCACTTTTCTGGTCGATGGCAAGGTGTGGACATGTTGGCGCACTACCCCAGCGGGGCGGCACCTATTGTGCGCGGAGAGGCGGTCAACACGGCCACCACTTACGGTTACGACAGCGTCACCATGATGCAGGAATCCAAAACGACGATCTGCAACGTCGAGAAGGCATAAGGAGAAATTTATGGCACGTATGAAATTTATCTGTGACGCTGAGCGTTGCATTGAATGCAATGGCTGCGTGACGGCCTGCAAAAACGAGCATGAAGTTCCTTGGGGTGTTAACCGACGCCGCGTTGTCACGCTCAATGATGGCGTGCCAGGGGAAAAATCAATATCAGTAGCCTGCATGCATTGCAGTGATGCGCCTTGCATGGCGGTTTGCCCTGTGAATTGCTTTTACCGCACTGATGAAGGCGTAGTACTTCACGACAAAGATGTGTGTATTGGCTGCGGTTACTGCTCCTATGCCTGCCCCTTCGGCGCACCTCAATTTCCATCACAAGGAACCTTTGGTGTTCGCGGCAAGATGGACAAGTGCACTTTTTGCGCCGGTGGGCCAGAGGCCAATGGCAGTCAGGCCGAATTTGAAAAATACGGGCGCAACCGCTTGGCAGAAGGCAAACTGCCGGTCTGCGCTGAGATGTGTTCGACCAAAGCTTTGATTGCAGGCGATGGTGATGTGGTGGCTGATATCTTCCGCAACCGTGTGGTAAGCCGTGGCAAGGGCGCCGAGGTTTGGGGATGGGGAACCGCCTACGGTTCCAAACAAGCCGGCCAGCCCAGCCCAAGCGCAGCCGCAGGAGTCAAATCATGAAGCGCACTTTAGGGATTCTTGCTTTGCTCAGCCTGCTCAGTGCTTGTGGAGAAAAACCCCAAGCCTTAACGGCGACCGCCAAGGATGGTTCACCTTACGCAGGAACAGGAAAAGCATTCACCGATCCTGGTTGGAAACAAGGTGACAAAGCCAGTTGGGAGTCCCACCTGAAGGCCAGAAGCCAATACGGACAAAACGACTACACGCGGATCAACTAACGGAGGCGTCCATGAAAAAAGCCTTTTATTCAGCGGTATTGCTGTCCTTGCTGGCCACGGGTGTACTCGCGCAAAGCAAGGCCGTGGATGCAACGACTGTCGTGCCTGTTAAAGCGACCGTGGTGGCCAGCGATGGCGCTATCAAGAGCCAAAACATCATGGAGGTTCGCCCTGATGCGGATCTGACTCCCGGCTATGCCACCCAGACCAACGCCGAGAGGAGCAAGGTTCAGCCAGGCAACAATGCGCCCATCTGGCGGCAGGTCGGCGCTGGCGTCAACGGAACCAGCACCCTACCCGTAAGCGAAGCGCCTGAAGCGGGGAATCTCATTCAACCCTTCGTTCAGTACCCCGGCTCACGCCTCACAACCGCAGGTGAAGCTTGGCGGCAAGTCCGGAACAACTGGATCATTCCTTACGGCGGTGCACTCCTACTTTTGGTGGTCGTTGCCATTGGGCTTTTCTTCAAGGCCAAAGGAAGTATTCCTTTGCATGGAGCTGAAACAGGCAAGAAAATAGAGCGCTTCACTTACTTTGAGCGGGCAGCACATTGGACCAATGCGATAGCGTTTGTCATCTTGGCTGTTTCAGGCATCATCATGGCCTTTGGCAAATTTTTCTTGCATCCCATCATTGGTGCCACCTTGTTTGGCTGGCTCACTTATGCATTGAAAAATGCACACAACTTTGCGGGGCCGGTTTTTGCTGTTTCTCTGATAGTGGTCTTCGCTACTTTTTTGAAAGATAACCTGCCCAAGAAAGAAGACTTGAATTGGCTACTTAAAGGTGGAGGACTTTTCGCAGGCCACGAGCCCACCTCACACCGATTCAATGCGGGTGAAAAAGTAGTTTTCTGGGGAGGTGTATTTTTTCTGGGTCTGATTGTGGTGAGTTCTGGATTGGTTCTGGATAAGCTGGTGCCGGGTCTCATTTACGAGCGAAGCACGATGCAAGTAGCCCACATGATTCATGCCGTCGCCACAGTTTTGATGATGGCCATGTTTCTGGGTCACATATATTTAGGGACTATCGGGATGGATGGCGCCTACAAGGGTATGAAAACAGGTTATGTCGATGAAACTTGGGCCAAGGAGCACCACGGCCTTTGGTATGACGATATTAAAAATGGCAAAATTCCCGCTCAACGTACAGTTCCACAGTCGCCAACCGCGGGTCATCCCGTTCAAGTTTGAGAAAGTTCCCATGAAAAAAAACCTTCTTCAGATCCTTGCACTCACACTGCCATTGATAGTGGCTTCGGCGTCACACGCCAAACTCCCCGGCTTGTCAGACGAAGCCAAGGCAAAAGCGGCGGAATCAGCTGCAAAGACGGCTTGGAGTGGCAAAGTTGATGGTTTCTTGCTTTGCAAATCGCAGGACAAAATTGCCGCTAAATTCAAAAACACCAAAGCTGCTGAAAAAGAGGCAAAGCCGGTTGCCAAACCCGTGAGCAAAGACGCTAAGCCTGCTGTTGCTGCAGGTGCTTGTACTGATCCGGGTCCGTTTGTTTACACCCCAGCTGCTAGCCCTGCTGTGGCAACAGCACCAGCAGCAGTTGTTCCTGCACCCGCTGCCGCACCTGCTGTGGCTGCACCTGCCAAGAAATCCTGACCTCCTTGCTCCCCTACCTTACTCAGGCGACCGCACCACTGACCTGTGAAATTAGTGCCACTAACGAATCAGGTCAACTTGAAACCCACTCCATACCTGCCGAGCGCGCCCTCACGGTTTACGTCGACAACCGGGAGCTTGTTACCCTGATGACTCTAGGGGCCCACCCTGAACTTTTGGTGCTGGGTTTTCTAAGAAACCAGCGTCTTGTCCAATCTGTGACCGAGATCGACTCCATCACGGTCGATTGGGAAGTAGGTGCCGCAGCGGTCAAAACGCGCCATGGCATTTCAGACATTGAAGCCAAAACATCAAAGCGGGTGGTCACCACAGGCTGTGGGCAAGGCAGTGTTTTTGGTGATCTGATGGCCGAAGTGGACCTCATCCGCCTGCCACAAGCCAGCCTTGCGCAGGCGCAACTTTACGGCTTGATCAACGCTATTCGTCTGCAGGAAAGTACCTACAAATCGGCGGGTTCAGTGCACGGATGCGCCTTGTTTTGTGGCGAAAAAATGCTGATGTTCGTTGAAGATGTTGGACGTCACAACGCCATTGACACGATCGCCGGCTGGATGTGGATGCAAGAA
The DNA here is from genome assembly GCA_903840825.1 of uncultured beta proteobacterium. Classification (GTDB taxonomy): domain Bacteria; phylum Pseudomonadota; class Gammaproteobacteria; order Burkholderiales; family Burkholderiaceae_C; genus Rhodoferax. Next base: position 140 of record CAIMHL010000500.1, on the reverse strand, counting down.
GCGCCAACCATGCAGGGCGATGACAAAATTTTTTACACCACAGGACGCCTGACAAGCGAGATGGTCATCAAATCAGCGCAAATGGGCGTTCCGATTGTGGTGTCCCGCAGTGGTATTACCCAAATGGGCTATGAGGTAGC
>CAIMHL010000499.1 GCA_903840825.1 uncultured beta proteobacterium | reverse complement strand
GGGGATTTTGGTTACGCCGTCATGGCTGCCGTTCTCATCCGCGTAAATAGGGTGTGGGCTGCGGGCGTAGGGCAGGTCAAAAACAAAGTCCATCTCGGCCGTGGTGAGCGGAATGGGCGGTGCGGTGATCCACACATCACGCGCTGTCACGCCCTCGCCGTGCGCCTGCACCAACGCTCGAGCGTTGCCGGGGTTGGTTTCCAGGTGCAGCACGCGGTTGGCGTGGGCATAGAGCACGGGGTCGGACTTGACCTGCTGGTAGCTGGGCAGACGAATCACCGAGCGGTCACGCGGGGGCACGCGCAACTTGCCGCTGCCTGAGGGCAGCATGGGGTTCAGCACAAAGGTCAGCGGTTTAATCGCCGGATTAACTTCAATTTTTACATCATTTAGACCTGCAAAGTCCGCCGGGATTGCTGAAGCAGCTACTTTTTCAGGAGCAGCAGCCGGGCCGTCTTCTTTGCTGCAAGTAGTGCCCTGCTCGGCCGCTTGCTCGCTGGTGGTCATGTAGGGGTTGACGTGGGCTTCGACGCGCCCGACTTCGTCAACGCTGGTGGAGTCAATCTCGAACCAGCCTTTGCCGGTGACGTCATCTGGGCGGCGCACAAAGGCGGTGCCGCGAACATCGGTAATTTGGGCCACAGGCTCATTAGCTGCCAAGCGGTGGGCGATTTCGACAATGGCACGCTCGGCATTGCCGTAGAGCAGCAGGTCGCACTTGGCGTCCACCACAATAGAGCGGCGTACTTTGTCAGACCAGTAGTCGTAGTGGGCAATGCGGCGCAAAGAGCCCTCGATGCCGCCCAAAATAATAGGCACGTCCCTAAATGCTTCGCGGCAGCGCTGGCTGTACACGATGGCGGCGCGGTCGGGGCGCTTGCCACCAATGTCGCCAGCGGTGTAGGCATCATCGCTGCGGATTTTGCGGTCCGCCGTGTAGCGGTTAATCATGGAATCCATGTTGCCAGCCGTCACACCCCAGAACAAATTGGGCTTGCCCAACACCTTGAACGGGTCGGCGCTTTGCCAATCGGGCTGAGACAAGATGCCCACCCGAAAGCCCTGCGCCTCCAACATGCGGCCAATCACAGCCATGCCGAAACTGGGGTGGTCGACATAGGCATCGCCCGTGACGAGGACAATATCGCAGCTGTCCCAGCCCAACTTTTCCATCTCGGCGCGGTTCATCGGCAAAAATTGGGCCGTGCCAAAACGGGCAGCCCAGTATTTTTTATAACTAGTCAGGGGTTTGGCAGATCGCGCAAAAAAGGAGACGTCAACGGGGGCGTTCATGGTAGTGACCAAAAAGAGACAACCCTAGAGTGTAAGGTTTTACGCTTTTCATCGCCTATCGAATGGTTACTGAGGCACGCCAGCGCGCCCGGGTTAGAGCGCTAAAAACCGGCCTTCACGCGCACTTTGCTCACCCAGCGTCAGCACCGCCATCACTATACGCACCTGCTCTGGGCTGACATGAATCGGCTCATGCTCCGCCAAGTGGTCGCGCAACTGACTGTAATAAAGCAGGTAGTTGCCCGGCACGTCAGGAGCGGCACGCACCACGCGCTGCGCGCTGCCCTCGCCTGCACCCATCACTTCATGGCGCACCACCTGCCCTACCTTCGGGTCTTTTCCCCAGTCTTGCAAAGCGGTGAGCTGCGGGCGGCACCCGGTTTTAAGCGCGTCTTCCTGCGGGTCCAGGCCATACTTGATGAACGTGCCCTCGGTGCCGTGGACGGTCCAGCGCGGGCCAAGCTCGGGCACCAAAGCGCTGCCGTGCAAGATGACGCGCAGGCCCGGGTGACGGCTCTCAAATTTAAGCTGGGCATGAAACCAGTCATTAACTTGTGCGCCCGCACGTTGCACCGCCAGATCAACCTGCACGGCATCCGGCGGGCCAAACAGCTGCACCAATTGGTCTACCAAATGCGCGCCAAGATCAAACCACAGCCCCGAACCCGGCAGGTTTTCCTCACGCCAGCGGCTGGGCACCGTGGGCCGGTAGCGGTCAAAGTGCGACTCCACATGCACCACCCGCCCCAGTTGTCCACTGGCCAGCACTTGCTGGAGCGCCAAAAAATCCGCATCAAATCGGCGGTTTTGAAACACGGTGAGCACCCGGTTTTGCTGTAGGGCCGTGGCCAGCAGCTCATCAGTTTGTGCCAACGTCACCGCGCAGGGCTTGTCCACCACCACATGTTTGCCCGCCAAAAGGGCTGCTTTAGCCAAGGGGAAATGGCTTTCGTTGCTGGTGGCTATCACCACCAGGTCAATGCTGGCGTCAGCAAATACCGCCTCGGGCGTAGCGACCACGCGCACTTCAGGCCAATCAGCGTGCACCGCCTCGGGCTTGCTGGAGCAAATGCAGGCCAAGTGCAGGCCCGGTACGCCAGAGATGAGCGGAGCGTGAAAGATGCGCCCTGCGTTGCCGTAGCCAATCAGGGCGATTTGCAGGGGCTGTTGGGTGGGCGTATTGGGTGTGTGGATGTCTGTCGTCCTGGGCTAATGACGCTTGAAATTGAGCCACTAGGGTTACCAAGTCGTTACAAAACTCAAAACCCGTAGGAGCGGCGCCCTCGCCGCGAAGGTCTTCGCCAACCATTAGTTCGTCAACGATCGTTGGCGCGGTTGCTGGATTAAGGG
>CAIMHL010000498.1 GCA_903840825.1 uncultured beta proteobacterium | reverse complement strand
GACATGCTGGATCAAATGGCCTTGGACCGCTACACCTTTACCCGCGACTCCTATTTACAAAGCCGACAAAGTGCCATTTTTGATGGCTATCCCCCCGATGAGGCCGATGGAAACAAACGCTACGATGTGATTGAAGAAGTGAAACCATGAACTTGAAATTTTTTAGCCGCCTGAGCGCTGTACTACTGCTGTCCTTGGCAGGCCTGTTGCCCCTGGCAGCGAGCGCCGCAGACGAAGCCCCCGATGCCTTGATCAAACGCTTGTCCACCGAAATCCTGGACAAAATCAAGTCCGACAAGTCAATCAAAGCCGGCGATATGTCCCGCATTGTGGCCTTGGTGGATTCTGAGGTCATGCCCAATCTGAATTTTCAGCGCATGACGTCGTCTGCAGTCGGGCCCGCCTGGCGTCAGGCCACGCCCGAGCAGCGAAAGCGCTTGCAGGAAGAGTTTAAAATTTTATTGCTGCGCACCTACGCGGGCGCCTTGTCCCAAGTGGGTGATCAGTCCATTGTTATCAAGCCCTTTCGGGCAGCGCCTGAGGATAAAGAGGTGGTGGTTCGCACGGAAGTCCTTGGCCTGGGTGACCCGGTTCAGCTCGACTACCGCTTGGAGAAAACCCCAGGCGAGGGCGCCGGTTGGAAAATTTACAACCTCAATGTGCTCGGTGTTTGGTTGGTGGAAACCTACCGCAGCCAGTTTGCGCAAGAGATCAACACCAAAGGTATTGCCGGTTTGATCAATGCGCTGGCCGAGCGCAACAAGACCAACGCCAAAAAAGGCTAACCGTGCTGGTCTTGCCCCAAGAACTCACGCATGCCCAGGCCAACGCGTGCTTGTCGCAGTTGATGGCGGGCTTGAAGACGCAAGCGGGCACCGATGTGGTGCTTGATGCAAGTGGCCTCCTTCGGTTTGATTCGGCGGCCTTGGCTGTGTTGCTGGAGTTCAAGCGCCAATGTCTGGCTTCGTCCAAGCAGTTTTCCATTTACGGCATGCCCAAACAGCTGGGTGATTTGGCGATGCTTTACGGTATTTCCGAGTTGTTGCCCCTGGCGAATTCACCCGCTGCTTCCTCGGTAAAATAACAAGTTCACATGGCCGCCATTTCATTCAAGTCCGTCTCCAAGTCTTACGCCTCTCCCAAAGGCCCCAAAGGCAGCAGCTTCCTCGCCCTCGATGGCGTGAGCCTTGACATTGAAGAAGGCGAGTTCTTTGGTTTGCTGGGCCCCAACGGCGCTGGTAAAACCACCATGATCAGCATTTTGGCCGGGCTTTCACGTCCCACAGGGGGCTCGGTGAGTGTGCTGGGCTTTGATGTGCAGTCGGACTACGCGCAGGCGCGCCGCAGTTTGGGCGTGGTGCCGCAAGAGCTGGTGTTTGATCCTTTCTTTAGTGTTCGTGAGGCGCTGCGTATTCAGTCCGGCTACTTTGGCGTCAAAAACAACGACGACTGGATTGACGAGTTGCTGGAGAGCTTGGGCCTCACCGACAAAGCCAATGCCAATATGCGACAGCTCTCGGGCGGTATGAAACGCCGTGTGTTGGTGGCGCAAGCCCTGGTACACAAACCCCCGGTCATCGTGTTGGACGAACCCACGGCGGGTGTGGACGTGGAGTTGCGCCAAACCCTGTGGCAATTTATTGCCAAACTCAACAAACAAGGCAGCACCGTGTTGCTGACTACCCACTACCTAGAAGAGGCCGAAGCCTTGTGCGGACGCATCGCCATGCTCAAGTCGGGCCGGATCGTGGCGCTGGACCATACCAGCGAATTACTCAAGGCAGCGTCTAGCAATGTGCTGCGCTTCAAAGTAGACAGCGAGTTGCCCAAAGCCCTGGCTGACCAAGCCCGCATTACCGGTCGCATTGTTCAGTTTCCAGCGCATGACGCGTTGGAGATTGAGCGCTATCTGGCCGCCGTGCGCGAAGCCGGCTTGACCGCGCAAGACGTTGAAATCCGCAAAGCCGACCTGGAAGATGTTTTTCTGGATGTCATGAATAAAAACAGCCAAAAACCGCTGAAGTTGGCTGCATGAACGGCTGGCAAACCCTCCTATACAAAGAAGTGCTGCGTTTCTGGAAAGTCGCTTTCCAGACCGTGGCCGGCCCGGTGCTGACGGCCATGTTGTACCTGTTGATCTTTGGTCACGCCCTTGAGTCGCACGTCAAGGTGTACGACCAAGTGAGCTACACCGCCTTTCTGGTGCCCGGTTTGGCGATGATGAGCTTGCTGCAAAACGCCTTTGCCAACAGCTCCTCGTCCCTGATCATGAGCAAGATGATGGGCAACTTGGTGTTTTTGTTGCTCACGCCCTTGTCGTACATGAACTGGTATGTGGCCTACGTGGGTGCCGCGGTGACCCGCGGTTTGGTGGTGGGCGTGGGCGTGTTCGCGGTATCTGCCTTGTTCACCGACCTCAGCTTTGTTGCGCCTTGGTGGATTTTGACCTTCGCCGTGATGGGTGCGGCCTTGATGGGCACTTTGGGCCTGATCGCCGGTTTGTGGGCTGAAAAATTTGACCAGTTGGCGGCCTTTCAAAACTTTGTGGTGATGCCCATGACGTTTTTGAGTGGTGTTTTTTACTCCATTCATTCGTTACCCCCCCTGTGGCAAAAAGTGAGCCACCTGAACCCGTTTTTCTACATGATTGACGGCTTCCGGTTTGGCTTCTTTGGCCAGAGTGACGTGTCGCCTTGGTTGAGTTTCAGTGTGGTGGGCGGCGTGTTGGCGGTGGTGAGTGGCATTGCCATTTATCTGCTGCGCACCGGCTACAAGCTGCGTACCTAGTGCCTCTCCTTTTTATGATTTTCAGAATTGACGAATTGATATGACTGCAGACCAGATCAAAGCCATGATTGCCGCGGGCATTGCCTGTGAACACCTTGAACTCGAAGGTGACGGCCGCCATTGGTACGCCACCGTGGTGTCTGCCGAGTTTGAAGGCAAGCGTGCTATTGCCCGCCACCAAAAGGTGTACGGCACTTTGGGCACAAAAATGCAAAATGACGAGGTGCACGCCTTGTCTATGAAAACTTTCACGCCCGCCGAATGGGCGGCGCAACAGGTCTGATTCTATGGATAAGTTATTGATTCGCGGCGGCCGCCAACTGCACGGCACCGTTCTGATTTCAGGCGCTAAAAACGCCGCCTTGCCCGAGTTGTGTGCGGCCTTGCTCACCGCAGAGCCCGTGACCCTGACCAACGTGCCGCGCTTGCAGGACGTCTCCACCATGCTGAAATTGATCGGCAATATGGGCGTTGGCGTGGAACGAGATGACGCGGGACGTGTCACGCTCAACGGCGGCACCCTCACACTGCCTGAAGCGCCTTACGAGTTGGTGAAAACCATGCGCGCCTCGGTGTTGGCACTTGGCCCTTTGTTGGCGCGTTTTGGCCACGCCAAGGTGTCTTTGCCCGGTGGTTGCGCCATTGGCTCGCGCCCTGTGGACCAGCACATCAAGGGGCTGACTGCGATGGGGGCTGAGATTGTGGTTGAGCACGGCTACATGATCGCCCGTCTGCCCGAGGGACGCACGCGCCTCAAAGGCGCCCGCATTGCCACCGACATGGTGACCGTGACGGGAACCGAGAATTTCCTGATGGCCGCGTGTCTGGCCGAAGGTGAAACCATTCTGGAAAACGCCGCGCAAGAGCCCGAGATTCCCGATTTGGCTGAAATGCTGATCAAGATGGGCGCCAAAATTGAAGGCCACGGCACCAGCCGCATCCGCATTCAAGGCGTTGAAAAACTGCACGGTTGTACCCACCAAGTGGTGGCGGACCGCATTGAGACCGGCACCTTTTTGTGCGCGGTGGCGGCTACGGGCGGCGATGTCGTGCTCCAGCACGGCCGTGCTGAGCACCTGGAAGCGGTGGTGGAAAAACTGCGTGATGCCGGTGTCACGGTGACCGAACTTGAAGGCGGCATTCGTGTGCAGTCCCAAGGCCGCCTGAAGGCCCAGAGCTTTCGCACCACCGAATACCCCGGTTTCCCCACCGACATGCAGGCGCAATTTATGGCGCTCAACTGCATCTCGCACGGCACGGCTAAGGTGACTGAGACTATTTTTGAAAACCGTTTCATGCACGTCAATGAGATGGTGCGCCTGGGTGCGCATATTCAGATTGACGGCAAGGTGTCGGTGGTGGAGGGCGTTGAAAAGCTGTCCGGAGCGACCGTGATGGCGACCGATTTGCGGGCCTCTGCCAGCTTGGTGATTGCCGGTTTGGTGGCAGAGGGTGATACCTTGGTTGAGCGCATTTACCACCTCGACCGCGGTTACGATCAGATGGAGGCCAAGCTGCGCGGCCTGGGTGCCGATATTGAAAGAATCAAATGATCACGATCGCTTTATCCAAAGGCCGCATCTTTGAAGAAACCCTGCCCTTACTGCGCGCCGCTGGCATTGAGGTTCTGGAAGACCCGGAAAAATCCCGCAAACTGATTCTTACCACCAACCTGCCCGATGTGCGGGTGCTGGTAGTGCGCGCCACCGATGTGCCGACCTATGTGCAATATGGCGGCGCCGATATGGGCATTACCGGCAAGGACACACTTCTTGAGCACGGCAGCGATGGCCTTTACCAGCCGCTTGATTTGCAAATTGCCAAATGCCGCATCAGCGTAGCGGTCAAGGCTGATTTTGACTACGCCTCAGCCGTCAAACAAGGCTCACGCCTGCGCGTGGCGACTAAATACACGGCGATTGCCCGAGAGTTTTTTGCCACCAAAGGCGTGCACGT
>CAIMHL010000497.1 GCA_903840825.1 uncultured beta proteobacterium | reverse complement strand
TGATTTGTTTGACCGCGAAGCCGTGTTTATCGACACCCAGCTCATCCCGCTGCGCCGTGATTTTCCCGAGCTGAAAATCGTTTTTGAGCACATCACCACCCGTGAGGCCGCCCAGTACGTCAGCCAAGCTGACCGCTTCACCGCGGCCACCATCACCGCCCACCATTTGCTCTACAACCGCAACGCCATGTTCACAGGCGGCATGCGCCCGCATTACTACTGCCTGCCCGTGCTCAAGCGTGAGACCCACCGCTTGGCCTTGGTAGACGCTGCTACCAGTGGCTCAGCCAAGTTTTTCTTGGGCACCGACAGCGCGCCGCACCCGGCCCACCTCAAAGAACACGCCAGTGGCTGCGCCGGTTGCTACACCGCCCACGCCGCGCTTGAGATGTACGCCGAGGCGTTTGACGCAGCGGGTGCGTTGGACAAACTGGAGGCCTTTGCCAGCTTCAATGGGGCCGATTTTTATGGCTTGCCCCGCAATGTGGGCAGCGTCACGCTCAAACGTGAAAGCTGGACACCGCCCGAGAGCTTTGCCTTTGGCGAAGCCCAACTCAAACCCCTGCGCTCCGGCGAAGCCTTGCCTTGGCGTCTGATCTAGCCACCATTGACTGGCACGCGCCCTGGTTGGCGCCGTGGCAGGCGGCAGGTGAGCCGGTGGCTTTGCGGGTGCTGGCTGGAGAAAACCAAGCCGCAGCCCTGAACAAGACCGCCACGGGTCTGTCGGTGCAGTTTGTGCCGCAGAGCGATTTGCCGCCAGGTGTGGCTTACGAGCAGCATATTTTTGATACCGCGTGCGTGCCCACCCGCGAGGGGCTGCACGACTTTTTTAATGCCCTGTGCTGGCAGCAATTTCCCTTGACCAAGCGCCGGCTCAACCAGTTGCATGTGGCTCAAATAGCGCAAACCGGCATTGCGCCCGTGCGCGGTCCGGCCCGCGATGGCCTGACGGTCTTTGACGAAAACGCCGCTTTTTTGATCGCCCCCGATGTTTTGTGGGGCGCTTTGGCTGCCAAAGACTGGCACCGGCTCTTTGTGGATTTACGTTCAAATTGGGCAGATGCCACCTTGCTGCTCTTTGGCCATGCGCTTCTTGAAAAGCTGGTTTCACCAAGAAAAGGCATGACAGCCCATGTCTACCGTGTTAAGTCAGCTACTAACTCAATAGCATCTATGGACGCGTGGGTTGCCGCTGATTTAACGGCGGAGAAGCTGGCGAGCAAACCCTTTGCCCATTTGCCCGTGCTGGGCGTACCCGGCTGGTGGCCCGCCAACGAAGACCCTGCTTTTTACGACGATGCCAGCGTCTTTCGCCCCCCTAAGCCGCCTGAAGAGTCCCTTGCCTAGCCTGTATATTCCCGCACACCGCATGTGCAATTGACAGTAAAGTCTTGAAATCTCCCACCACGCCACTACCATTCGGGGCGTGGGTTCACCCTAACGAGCCGTATTTGAAAGAAACCAATGAAACGTATTATTTTGTTTGTGCTGACCAACGTGATGGTGGTGGCCGTGCTGGGCGTAGTAGCCAGTTTGCTGGGGGTCAACCGTTATTTGACGTCCAGCGGCCTCGACCTGGGTGCCTTGCTGGGCTTTGCCCTCATCATGGGTTTTGGCGGCGCCATCATCTCCTTGCTCATCAGCAAGCCCATGGCCAAGTGGACCTCGGGCGTACGCATCATCAACCAACCCCAATCAGCAGATGAAGCCTGGATTGTGGAGACGGTGCGCAAATTGGCCGAAAAAGCCAATATCGGCATGCCTGAGGTGGGTATTTTTGAAGGCGACCCCAACGCCTTTGCCACCGGTGCGTTCAAAAACTCGGCCCTGGTGGCGGTCTCTACCGGTTTGCTCACGGGCATGACGCGTGAAGAAATCGAAGCCGTCATTGCCCATGAAGTTGCCCACATTGCCAACGGCGACATGGTCACCATGACCTTGATTCAAGGCGTGATGAACACCTTTGTGGTGTTTTTAAGCCGCGTCATCGCGTATGGAGTTGACAGCTTTTTGCGCAAAGGCGAAGAGCGCTCCAGCGGCCCGGGCATGAGCTACATGATCACCACCATCGTGCTCGATATCGTGCTGGGTTTTGCTGCGGCCATCGTGGTGGCCTGGTTCTCGCGCCACCGCGAATATCGCGCTGACGCCGGTGCCGCCCAGTTGCTGGGTCGCCGCCAGCCCATGATCAACGCCTTGGCCCGCTTGGGCGGCATGCACCCCGGTGAGTTGCCCAAGAGCGTGGCCGCCTTTGGCATTGCAGGCGGCGTAGGCCAGCTTTTTGCCACACACCCCCCGATTGAAGAGCGCATTGCGGCCCTGCAAAACGCACAGGGTTAAGTTATTGCTTTAGAGTAATATCTTGACATTATTACCTTTGGGTAATAATATGCAAATATCACTTTAAAGCGGTATTTCGCCTTGGACTATCTCATCTCAATTGCGGACCAGCTCACGGCACAGCTGCGCTCCATGCGCAAAGTGCGCCAACTAAGCCAGGCCGATCTTGCACGGAGACTCGGCGTATCTCAGTCCCGCATTGCAGCCATTGAGCGCAACCCTGCTGTGGTCAGTGCTGGGCAATTGCTGGAGTTGCTCAAGGTGCTGGGGGTCGATCTCGTCTTGCGCGATACGACCGCCACGGCCACGCCCCCCTCGCCATTGCCAAATATGACAGACGCCGGGTCTCAAGGCGTCTGGTAATGAGCGAGCTTTTAATCTGGATGAATGGCGAGTGGGTGGGCACCTGGCGTGTGGGGCGCACGGGCAAGCACAGCTTGGACTATACGCCGTCTTGGCGAGCCTCAGCGCGTAGCCGCCCCCTGTCGCTGTCGCTGCCCTTTACGGCAGACAACCGCGTGGAAGGCGAGGCGGTGCGAAACTACTTTGACAACCTGCTGCCTGACAGTGAGGGTATTCGCAAGCGCATCAGTGCCCGGTTTCGTACCCAAAAAACAGACGCGTTTACGCTCTTGCAAGCGGTGGGCCGAGACTGCGTGGGTGCGGTGCAGCTGCTGGCGCCCACGCAGACACCGGATGGCTTTGACCAGCTAAAGTACAAAACGCTCACGCCCGAGCAAATTGAGCGGCTTCTAGGCAGTCTGGGCGACCCGGCGGGCGCAGGCGATCAAGATGTTGAGGAGGACGATTTTCGGCTGTCCATTGCGGGGGCGCAAGAAAAAACAGCACTGCTTCAAGTGAACGGTCAATGGTGCCAGCCCTTGGGCGCCACGCCCACTACACACATACTCAAACCATCGATTGGCATCACACCGGGGCGCAACTTGGACATGCAGCTCTCGGTTGAGAACGAATGGCTGTGCAACCAAATTGTGCGAGAACTGGGCTTGCCAGCGGCTGAGTGCCAGATGCAAGACTTTGGGGCACGGCGTGTGCTCGTGATCAAACGCTTTGACCGAAGCTGGCGCGAAGACGTATGGATTGCCCGCTTGCCCCAAGAGGACTTTTGCCAAGCCAAAGGGGTTGCCAGCAGCCAAAAATATGAGAAGGACGGCGGACCCAGCATCGAAGCTTGCTTGGCGGTGCTTAAAGGTGGAGAGGCTTTTCATGAAGACGGGCGAAACTTCTTGTGTGCCCAGCTGCTGTTCTGGTTTCTGGCCGCCATCGACGGGCATGCCAAAAACTTTTCATTGTTTGTACTGCCCGGCGGGCGCTACCGCATGACACCTTTTTACGATGTGCTATCGGCATGGCCCCTCATAGGCACAGGGCCCAACACCCTGCAATACAAGAAAACGAAGTTGGCCATGGCCGTGCATAGCAAGACGGCACATTACAAACTGTCAGAAATCCAGTCCCGCCACTGGGAAGCACTGGCCCAGCGCAGCGCAGTAGAAGGCGCCTGGGACGCCATGCTAGGCATGGCACACCGATTGGATGCAGCGCTAAGCGCCGTTGAGCAGCGCTTGCCCGCCAACTTCCCCCAGGCATTGGCCCACGCTGTATTTCAGGGCGCTCGCTTGCACTTGGCTAAGTTCAATCGGGGGTTTTAGTGGCTGCAAGGCAGCGCAAGCCGACCACCACGAAAGGCCGGTTACGG
>CAIMHL010000496.1 GCA_903840825.1 uncultured beta proteobacterium | reverse complement strand
GACAATATCTTCCGCTTTGACGATTTCACGGGCCACGAAGTCGAGATTACCCAGCTGGTCGGCCAGTCCGAGCTCAACGGCTTGCTGGCCACTCCAAAACAGGCCACTGAAAATCTCGGGCGTTTCCTTCAATCGGTTACCCCGACCAGCTTTGACCACATCAATAAACTGCTTGTGAATTTCATCCAACATGGTCTGGGCAAAGGCACGTTGGAGTTCGGTTTGAGGGCTAAAAGGGTCCAAAAATCCTTTATTTGCACCGGCCGTCATCAAGCGGCGCTCCACGCCCAGTTTGTCCATCAAGCCGGTAAAGCCAAAACCGTCCATCAGCACGCCGATGCTGCCTACGATGCTGGCTTTGTCGACAAATATTTTGTCGGCCGCCACCGCAATGTAGTAAGCCGCAGAGGCGCAAGACTCCTCAACCACGGCATAAACCGGCTTCTTCGACTTGATCTTGAGCCGATTGATCTCGTCATTGATGATGCCGGCCTGAACCGGGCTACCCCCGGGGGAATTGATGAGCAAGACCACCGCTTTCGCGCCCTCGTCTTCAAAAGCAGCGCGCAATGAAGCCACGATGGACTCGGCGCTGGCCTCGGCACCCGAGGCAATTTCACCCTTGATCTCGACCACGGCCGTGTGCGGGGCGGATACATCTTTGACAGGGCCGCTTTGGCTGAAAAATACCCAGGCCATCGCCACCAAAAAAGCCAACCAGGTCAGGCGCACCCCATTGCGCCAGCGGCGCGCGGTACGCTGCTCATCGAGGGTAGCAAACATCAGCTTCTCGAGCGTTGCCCGTTCCCAGCCTGCAGGCTCAGCAGCCACTTCTTTTGCTACAGATTCAGTAGCTGACTGAGTATGAATGTCGGCTGTTTTGGCTATTTTTTCTGTTAATTCAGACTCAGGGGCAGTTGTATTTTCTTCAGGCTTAAGGGGTTCAGTCATTTCAAAACTCAAGAGGTTTCAGGTTGTAAGCAGTATGCCAGTGGACAACGCCATCGGACTCGGAGATGTCAATCTTTATCAAACCACCGCGACACGGCCCGATTTGGCAGGCGCCGGTCAGCGGGGCGTAGGTGGCGCCGTGGGTGGCGCACATCAGCCACTGGCCGGTGGTGTCGAAAAAACGGTTGGGTTGGTAGTCCATTTCCATCGCCACATGGGCGCATCGGTTCAGGTAGGCGACCGCTATGCCCTTAAAGCGCACGGCAAAGGCGCTGCAGGTCTGGCCTCCGTACACCACGTCAAACGGCACCGCGACACCACTGTTAACCAGGTCTTTGGCGTTGCACAGGGGAATTATCTGGGGCATGGTCGGGTTCAGCAGTTCAGGCGTTGAGCTGCAGCCAGTCGTGCAACTCAGGCACCGAATGGGCAATAAATCGGGGCGACAAGGCATGAAAAGCATCGGGTTCGTGGGCGCCGTAGCTCACACCCACACTGGCGCATCCCGCATTCAGGGCCATTTGCAGGTCATGCGTGGTGTCGCCAATCATGAGGGTGCGCTCGGGCGCTACATCAAACTCGCGCATCAACTCCTGCAACATCAGGGGATGCGGCTTGCCCTTGGTTTCGTCAGCGGTTCGCGAGCCGTGGAAAAGCCCCTGGAGTTCAACGGCCTGAAAAGCGTCGTTCAGGCCATGCCGACTCTTGCCTGTGGCCACCGTCAACAGATGTTGGCGCTCTTTTAGCGCCGCAAGCATCGCCAAAACCCCGTCAAACAGGCTGATGTCATGCTGTGCCAAGGCGTAATGGTGCCGGTAGCGCTCCCCCAATTCAGGGTATTTTTCAGGCGGCACGTCGGGGGCAGCATGCGCCAGAGCCTGCATCAAACCCAGGCCAATGACATACGAGGCGTCTTTCTGGCTGGGGCGTGCGCCGCCCACATCGACCACGGCATTTTGAATACTGCGGGTGATGATGGCGGTGGAGTCAAACAGGGTGCCATCCCAATCAAAGGCGATTAAATCAAACTGTCTAAAGGTAGGCATTTCAGGTCGTCTCTGGGGTTGCATGCTGGGCAAAAATTTCAAGCTCCGGCGGAAGCACGGCCATGAGCTGGATGCTTTGACCAGTGGAGGGGTGGCTAAATTTAAGTCGCCATGCATGTAAAAACATGCGTTTCAAGGCGGGAAGCTTGTCTTCACGCATCAACACCTTGTTCAAATCAAAGTCACCATATTTGTCATCGCCAGCAATTGGAAAGCCTTCACTGGACAGGTGCACCCGAATTTGGTGGGTACGCCCGGTCTTGATCGTGACTTCCAGCATCGTGAACGCTCTGGCGGTGCTGGGCCTGATCTTCACCAAAGTGACCGAGGGCAGGCCATTCGGGTCGTCTTTGGACACCACTTTGACGCGCCGCTCACCCAGACCCGGCGTGCCCGCTTTGCCTTCAATGAGGTATTTGTGCAGCGGCTTGTCCAGCACTTTTTTGTTAGCCGGCCAACTGCCAGCCACCATCGCCAGGTAAGTTTTATCGGTTTCGCGCTCGCGAAACTGGTTTTGAAGATGTGTCAAAGCGCTTCTTTTTTTGGCAATTAACAAAATACCGCTGGTTTCACGGTCCAGGCGGTGCACCAACTCAAGAAACTTGGACAAAGGGCGAGCCATGCGCATTTGCTCAATCACGCCAAAACTCACGCCCGAGCCACCATGCACGGCGACGCCGGAGGGCTTGTCGATGGCAATTAAATAATCGTCTTCAAAAATTATGGGGAAATCCCGTGCGGGCGCATCGCGCACTGTTTGCGCCATGGCATCGGCTTTTTCAGCGACACGGTCCGAAATACGAACCGGCGGTAAGCGCACGGCATCCCCAATGGCAACCCGCGTGTCAGCGGCAGCCCGACCCTTATTGACTCGCACCTCACCACTGCGAATGATCCTGTAAATGTGGGTCTTGGGAACGCCTTTCAGATGGCGCATCAAAAAGTTATCCAGACGTTGGCCGGCAGAATCTTCGTCAACCGTAACCGTGGTGACTTGAGGGAGTGGAGAGCTCAGAATGCCGCCTATAATGTGTTTCACTGACGATGTGCTGTAAGTGGTTGATTTAATAAGAAGTAAATTCTTAGTCACGGTGGAGTTTAGTTCACCCACCCTTTCCAGCCCCGTTAGAAGGTCGATACCGCCGGTTCAAGGCGCACGCAAACCCCAACCCATCGTTTGGGGTGGCCTGCAAGCTGAACGGTCAAGACGACGCCATGAAATAATGATACGGAATACCCAAAATTCACAGACGAGCCGTCTGTGAACGGAAAGAAGCGAGATGTTTGTGTTCATGAGCCTGATTCAAATATGCCCACGGTGCGTTAGCGTGCCGTTTTTTGGCATGGATTGGCCATTGGCGCCCACCCTACGGGCGCATTCAGCTATTGATTTTATAGCATCCCCACAACCCAACCCCCTCGCCCCCCTCCACGCGCCTTCACCGGGATATTGCATTTAAGCAAGTCTCGGTACTCCGGCTTTTCCTCCTCATTTCATAGCGTCAGTTCTGGTATCTCTTGCTCGTAAAGAGCATGTTTGTTATTTGAATTGAAGGATGCTACCCATGAAACGGATGCTGATTAACGCTACACAGGCTGAAGAACGCCGCCTGGCCATCGTCGACGGACAAAAACTCCTCGATTACGAAATTGAAATCGAAGGACGCGAGCAACGCAAAGGTAATATTTACAAAGCCGTTGTGACTCGCGTCGAGCCCTCTCTGGAAGCTTGCTTTGTAGACTACGGTGAAGACCGCCACGGCTTTCTGCCATTCAAGGAAATATCACGCCAGTATTTCCAGCAAGGCGTCGCCGTCGGACAAGCGCGCATTCAAGATGCGATTCGCGAAGGCCAGGAACTGCTGGTTCAGGTCGAAAAAGAAGAGCGTGGCAACAAAGGTGCCGCGCTGACCACTTTTGTTTCGCTGGCGGGCCGCTATGTGGTGCTGATGCCCAACAACCCCCGTGGCGGTGGAGTGTCTCGCCGCATTGAAGGCGAAGACCGCGCTGACCTCAAGGAAGCGCTGGAGCAACTCGAATACCCCAACGGCATGAGCATCATTGCCCGCACCGCCGGCATTGGCCGCAGTGCACCCGAATTGCAATGGGATTTGAACTACCTGCTCAAACTCTGGACCGCCATTGATGGCGCCGCCAAAGGTGGCAAGGGTGCTTACCTGATTTACCAAGAGTCCTCGTTAGTCATTCGCGCCATTCGCGACTACTTCAACAACGACATCGGTGACATCCTGATCGACACCGACGACGTGTACGAGCAAGCCCAGCAGTTCATGGCCCACGTCATGCCTGAGCATGCCGCCCGCGTGAAGCGTTACCGTGATGACGCGCCGCTGTTTAGCCGCTTCCAAATCGAACACCAAATTGAGTCGGCCTACGCCCGCACCGTGCAACTGCCTTCCGGCGGCGCCATTGTGATTGACCATACTGAAGCCTTGGTTTCAGTTGACGTCAACTCGGCCCGCGCCATCAAGGGCGGTGACATCGAAGAAACCGCAACCCGCACTAATCTGGAAGCCGCTGACGAAGTGGCCCGCCAGATGCGTTTGCGCGACTTGGGCGGCCTGATCGTGATCGACTTTATCGACATGGAAGAAAGCCGCAACCGCCGCGATGTCGAAACCCGCCTGCGTGATGCGCTGCGCCAAGACCGCGCCCGTGTGCAGTTTGGCACCATCAGCAAATTTGGCTTGATGGAAATGAGCCGCCAACGCTTGCGCCCTGCGCTGAGCGAAGGTGCCTCAATCCCCTGCCCTCGTTGCGGTGGCGCTGGCCACATCCGCGACACGGAATCCAGTGCGCTACAAATTTTGCGCATCATTCAGGAAGAGTCGCTCAAGGACAACACGGCCTCCGTGCTATGCCAGGTACCCGTCGAAGTGGCGTCTTTCCTGCTCAATGAAAAGCGTACCGAGATCGCCAAAATCGAACTCAAGCAGCGTATCAACGTGCTCATGGTGCCTAACAAGACCCTGGAAACGCCCAACTACAAGTTGGAGCGCCTAAAGCACGACGATCCGCGTCTGGACAACATCGAAGCCAGCTACAAATTGGCTGAAGAGATGGAAGACCCGACCGCCGTGACGCGTCGCGCTCAAGAGCCTACCAACAAGCAAACGCCCATCATCAAAGGTGTGTTGCCTGATGCGCCGGCCCCTATTGCCACGCCCAAGCCTGCCCACGCACCAAGCGCTGCACCTGCAGCCGGCGCTGCGGCCAAGCCTGCGGCTACCGCAGCCGCTGCGAGCTCGGAGACCGGCTTCTTTGGCTGGTTGAAAAATCTGTTTGCACCTGCGCCTGCTGCTGCACCCCAGGCCAAGCCTTTGCCAGAAGCCGGCAAAGACGAAAAACGTGAAGGCCGCGACGGTCGTGGTGGCCGTGACGGCGCTCGCCGCAACGAAGCGCGTGGTGAACCCCGTGGCGAAGGTCGCCCAGAAGGCGGTCGCGGACGCCCTGAAGCCGGTGAAGCGGCTGGTGGCCGCGGTGCACGCGGTGCCCGTGGTGGACGCGGAGGTCGCTCTGACCGCCCAGCGCAAGGCCAAGGCCAACGCGAGCGATTTGACCAGGAAGGTCGTCTTTTAGACGCCGGCCAACCAGCCCTGAACGCCCAAAATCAGGACGCCCCTCGTGACGAACAAGGTCAAGGCCAAGAGCGCCCACCCCGTAACGCCGAACGCGGCGAGCGTGGTGGCCGTGGTCGCGGTCGTGGTGAACGCACTGAGAATGCAGATCAAGCAGCCCCTTCAGAGCGCAATGAGCCGCGCAACGAGGGCCGCCAGGAAGGCCGTCCAGAAGGACGCAATGCTCGCCCTGAGCGCAATCGTCGCCCTGATGAAAACCGCAGCGATGCCCCAATGGAGCAAAACGCACCAGCCGCTGAGCGTGTGAACCCCGACTTGAACGCCGCTGCCCCGGCTGATGCGTCTCAAGCAGGTTTCGATCAGGCCCCGCGCACCGAAGGCGAGCCCCGCGAAAAGCGCACGCGTGACCGCTATGGCCGCGAACGCGCACCTCGCGGTGACCGTGGTGATCGCGCTGAGCAAGGCGAGCGTCAAGAGCGCCCAGTGCGTGAAGCACCTGCTGCCCAAGAGGAAGCCCAGAGTGAGCCCCGCAAG
>CAIMHL010000495.1 GCA_903840825.1 uncultured beta proteobacterium | reverse complement strand
CTTGTTGCAGCTGCTTCTCTTGTCTCTCGCCCAACTCAATCTGGTCGGGCAATGATGGGTTCAGCAAGGTAGTTGCATTTGCAACAAGTTTGTGCGAGACTCCGCCCGTGGGATTCTTCACTCCAAAAGTTACGACTGCACAGATGGCGTCTGCTTCTGTGAAGGCTGCCGCTGGCGCTGGCGCTGCACAGATCAACGACTTTCTTGCGTATAGCACTGGCGCGGCTGAACAACGTGCATTGCAGAACCCAACAGTGTCACGCTCGAAAGACCTTTTGGCTTCCATGATTGGTTGCCTAGAGATGCGCCACTACTCGAAGCAGTGGACAGGCGAACGCTACGAAGAAATCTATTTGCCTCTTGAGCCTTGGATGGAACAGCCCGACCCGAAAGTCACGCGCAACTTCTTCTATTCAAATATCTTCAGTGATCTCTTTTTCCATGGCCGCGCTTTTGCCTTTGTAACTTCGCGCTACTCGACAGGCTTGCCAGCCAGCATGACTTGGTTACCCTCCGCAATGTGCTCGACGCCCAATCAGACCGGTCCGCAGTGGTTCGGACCGTCGGATGTAATCCAATTCAACGGTGTTGAAATTGGCGACAGCAACGACGTCATCCAGTTTTTGTCTCCCATTCAAGGCTTGCTCTACCAAGGCGCTCGCGCATTGTCAATCGCAACCCATCTAGATCAGGCTGCAGACCGCTACGCAACTTTGGAAACTGTGCCGGGCTATCTTCAGCAAAAGGGTGGCGAAACCCTGGACTCTGACAGCCTCAGCGAAATAGCAGCTGCATGGTCAGCGATGCGACGCCAAAACGCCATTGGCGCGTTGAATGATTTTGTCGAGTTCAAAGAGTTCAGCGTTTCCCCAGCAGAAGTAGTTGGCGAACAACGCAAATATCAGTCGCTTGAAATCGCTCGTGTTTCGAACATTCCTGCCTATTTGGTGTCGGCTCCGCAAGAAGGCTCGGGCTTGACTTACACAAACGTGCAGGACTCAAACCGCCAGTTGTATCTTTACGGCGCAAAACCATTTATTGAGTGCATCCAACAAACCCTTTCGGCTTCCAATGTTCTTCCGCGCAACCGCTATGTCGAGTTTGATGTTGAGGGTTATCTTGCCGAAGAAATGTACCAAGACGTCATGGTTGAGCCAGCCGTTGACGTATCAGTAGAAAGCCCATCATGATCCATTTCGTTAATGTCCCCATCACGCTTGACGCCTCAGCAGGTGAAGATGCCCCAAAGACCATCACCGGCATTGCAGTCCCTTGGGCACCAGTATCGGCAACGGTTATGGACGGCACCAAAGTTTCCTTTGCTCGTGGCGCTTTTGACCTTGACATGAAGAACCCAAAGTTGCTTGAAAATCACGACATGAGCCAATTGCGCGGAGTCGTTACCTCTCTTGCCGATATGCCTGAAGGACTTGGTTTCACGGCCACCTTCGCAAAGACGGGCGCAGCCGCTGACGCCATTGAACTCGTAAAAGCAGGCGCTTACGACTCAGTGAGCGTTGGCGCTGTCCCCACAAAGTTTAAGTACGACAAAAACGGCGTCATGGTCGTTTCACAGGCAGACCTCGTTGAGATCAGTCTTGTCGCACAACCAGCATTCAAGGATGCTGTTATCACAGAAATCGCTGCATCGGAACCTGAAGATGCAACCGAACCCACCCCAACAGATTCCGAGGAGGAACCAGAAGTGGCAACACAAGAAAACCCAGTGGTTGAGGTCGAGGCTTCAATCATCCCAACAACCCCAATCTACGCAACTGCAAAACGCGAGTTCATCATGCCATCAGCAGCCGAATACATTTCAGCCGCTTTCATGGGTGGCGACAAGTGGCGCGAAATGAACGAAGGCATCCGCGCAGCTGCACCAAACGTGGCCACCGCTGATATTCCTGGCGTCCTTCCATTGCCAATAGTGCAACCCGTATATAACAACTTTATTGGCCGTCGCCCTGTCATCGATGCAATCGGTGCAAAGGCAATGCCACAAGGCGGAAAAGTAT
>CAIMHL010000494.1 GCA_903840825.1 uncultured beta proteobacterium | reverse complement strand
GATCTTCTTTGAAGTGGGCGAGTGATTTTTCTTTATTTAACTGGCTGGCATCACTTGACCAAAAGTCAATCAGCAATGACAAGCCATTGTCAAAGTCTTCGAAAGTTTCGAGGTGAGTCCATTGGCCGGTTTTATCAAACATTTTTTTCTTTCGTTATGACGTGTTCGCAGGCAGACTAAGTCCTGTGAGCCGAGATGTTGTCTTGGCAACTTAATCTAAGTGTTTCAGTTTAACAGGGCGTTCATCCGACAAGGGATAGTCAAGTAAATTTTTGTCAACGCAAAGACGAAACCCCCAAGTATTTTCACACTTGGGGGTTGTATCTTTTGGCTCCTCGACCTGGGCTCGAACCAGGGACCTACGGATTAACAGTCCGGCGCTCTACCAACTGAGCTATCGAGGAATCTAGTCTTAAATTATAGCTTGAATTTTTGGCGCTCTTTGAGAACCTCAATAAATCTCATCTAAAACATCAAAAAAACTGTCAATGAGCGAGCTTGTTTTTCGTGATAATTTGATGGGTGTTTTGAACGTGTGCCAAACGGTCCATTCCTTCATCCTCGCATCTGGAAATTAATTAGACATGACATTGAATCTCTTGAAATTTGAATACCCGCGTGTTCTGTCCATCGCTGGATCAGACAGTGGGGGAGGCGCTGGGATTCAGGCCGATCTCAAAACCTTTGCGGCTTTGGGCTGTTTTGGAATGACGGCTATCACGGCCATCACGGCGCAAAACACAACAGGTGTTCGCGCCATTCATGCCGTACCGCCTCAGATGCTGCGCGACCAGATTGATGCGGTGATGGAGGACATGGGAGCCCATGCCATCAAGATAGGCATGCTGCATTCGCCGGACATCGTTCGCACGGTGGCAGAGGCTATCGGGCGACATGGTTTGCAGAATGTTGTCTTTGATCCCGTGATGGTGGCTACCAGTGGCGCTGTGCTGATTGACAACGAAGCGGTCGATGTGTTGGTTCGTGAGTTGTTCCCCTGCGTTGCGGTTATTACGCCTAATCTTGATGAGGCTGCATTGCTAGTAGGGCGAGCCTTGACTGGGCCTGAGGACATGGCCTTGGCCGCAGAAAACTTGATCGACAAGGGGGCACATGCCGTGCTGCTCAAAGGCGGACACCTGCCGGGGAACACGGTGATTGATTTGTTGATGACCAAGGGCGGAGAAAAAACCTGGATGCAGGCACCGCGCATACAAAGCCCCAACACGCACGGTACCGGTTGCACACTTTCAAGCGCCATTGCAGCCCATTTGGCCTTGGGTGCCTCGCTACTTGAGGCGGTGCAACTCGCCAGGTTATTTGTTCGGGACGCCTTGCAATCCGGTGCCGAAGTGCGAACAGGCAAAGGCAGTGGGCCACTTAACCATGGCTTTGCACCGGTGGCTATGCGGCTTAAACCGCGTCTTTAAATGCCTTGGGCAAGTTGTATGGCTGCTTGAAAGTTTGCGGCTTCAGCCTCCGGATTTTCTGCCACCACCAGTGCACGAACCACCGCGATAGATCCCACCCCACTTGCCAGTACTTCGGACAACTTGCTGGCGTCTATGCCGCCAATGGCAACCAGTGGGTAGTCCCGCATCAGACGGGCATACCAGTGCAGGCGTCCTGGGCCTTGGGGTGCCGTCATCATTCGTTTGAGTGTGGTGGGGTAGATAGCTCCGCAGGCAATGTAGCTGGGGCTAAAGGCATCGGCCCGCAGCATTTCTGCAAAACCGTGGCTGCTCAGTCCAAGCCGTAGTTTTGCCGTCCTGATTTTGATCAGGTCCGCGTCCACCATGTCCTCTTGGCCCAAGTGCACACCATAGGCACCCGCTTCAATGGCGGCTTCCCAATGGTCGTTGATAAATAACAAGGCATCTGTTCCCTTGACGGCTTCAACGGCGGCTCGAACTTCTTGGTCAATGGCGCGCGCATCATCCGATTTAAAACGCAATTGAACAGTCGGTACGCCCGCTTTCGCCATGCGCGCGACCCAAGACGCATCCGGTAGTACAGCGTACAAACCCAGATTTTTGGGGCAGGGCAAAAAAGCATCGGCCCTGGGCCAGGGCTTCATCCCAAAATCTTCCGGCTCGGTGGGCCAGGTGTTGGCGTTGAACAGGCCAGTTCGTGCCACACTGTGCTGCCATGCTTTAGCCACGCAATGCGCATCGATGTCGACAAATCCCAACTGCGCACAAGCCGCTTTGACTGCTGCGTAAATTTCGTTTTCTGAGCCAAGGCTTTGCTGAGACGACGTTGCCGTCGATAACGCATGTTCTTGGGGCAACGCCAAGTTGGCATGCGCGTCAATAATCGCTTGGGTGATGATTGTTTGTTGATTCATGAGAATTCGAAACCTCAGGTCTGATGCCAAAAAGGCGTACCCAAAACGGGTGTGCTGGCTTGCGCGGACTGCTGCTCCACCATGGCGCCACTTAAAAATGCGGCTCGCCCCGCCTGCGTGGCTTGGGCAAAAGCGCCCGCCATGACGGCAGGATCTTGTGCCAGCGCCACCGCTGTGTTGAGCAACACACCATCAAAGCCCCATTCCATGACTTGGCAGGCATGGGAAGGCAAGCCCAAGCCGGCGTCCACAATCATGGGCACTGACAGGCGCTCGCGCAAGGTGCGCAAGGCGTAGGGGTTGATAGGGCCCTTGCCGGTGCCGATGGGCGCCGCCCAAGGCATGATGGCCTCGCAGCCCACATCGACCAAGCGCTGGCATAAAACCAGGTCTTCGGTGCAGTAGGGCAGCACCTTGAAGCCATCCTTGATGAGCTGGCTGGCCACGCCCACCAGATTCAGCGTGTCGGGCTGCAAGGTGTAGTCATCGCCAATCAATTCCAACTTAATCCAGGGCGTTTGAAAAACCTCCCGTGCCATTTGGGCTGTTGTGATGACCTCTTGCGCACTATGGCAACCCGCCGTGTTGGGCAGCACCGGAACATTCAGCTTGCGTAGCATGTCCCAGAAGCGGTTGCCGGTGTCGGCGGCGCTCACATTTTGACGTCGCAATGACGCAGTCAACATGCCGGGCTGAGCCGTGCGCACTGCGTTTTCCAGAATTTGGGGCGATGGGTAGCGCGAGGTACCCAGGAGCAATCGTCTTTGAAATGTCTCACCGTAAAGTACCAGTGCGTGGTGGTGTCTGTCATGTTGGGAATCTCCTTAACCGCCAGTGACTGGCGAGATAATGTCAATACGGTCTTCTGCGAACAAGACTTTTTGACCGTATTGTGAATTGGGCACAAACACCAAGTTAACCGCAGCTGCAAAGGGTGGTTGGGCCTGCACCAGCGCAATGGCCACCTCCAGCGTGGCGCCATCATTTAGCGCATGGGGGACCTGGTTGATAAAAACATTCATAGATCAGTTTTTCAGGGAGGGGTGATAGATAACGAAAAATCAGTGGCGAGTTGTGAGTTGGCTTGGTTAAACAATTCAAGCGCAACATCCATCACTGCGGGTGATATTAAAAACCCATGTCGGTACAAGCCGTTGATTTGCATGGTGCGTTCACCCAAAAAGCGTATGGAGGGGAGATTGTCCGGTAAAGCAGGGCGGCACTGGGCAATCAGCTCTATGACGCGTGCCTCGGCAAACCCGCTATCCACCGAGTAAGCGGCACTGAGCAACTCCAGGGTTGACCGCACGCTGATGGGCGAGAGGTCTTCGGACTCAATCTCTGTCGCACCAATTCTGAAAATACCATTCTGCTTGGGCGCTATGTAGATGGGGTAGCGCGGGTGGATCAATCGGGTAGGGCGACTTAACGTGACCTCTGGGGCGTGCAAAGTGATGACTTCGCCACGCACCCCGCGCACCGATTGCCACTGGGGTGCAGAGCCCAAACCCCGGCAGTCAAACACCCAATCGGGCTGCCCGGCTTGGCCGGGTAAAAAGTCTTCAGGCGCTCGTGCACAGTGCCAATTCAGGGACACGCCCTGCGTTTCGAGTTGACTCAGCAGTGCTGCCAAAAGTTGACGATTGTCCAGTTGCCCTTCGCCCGGCAAGTACAAGCCCTGGGGAAACCGCGAACCCAAACACGGCTCCAGTTGCGCAAGTGCCTGGGCATCCAGGCGCTGGGCCTTGGGTAGAGAGGGCAAAGAAACGCTGGTTTTGTCAAGTTGACGGGAAAAGCGCTCGGCCTCGGCGGCATCTTGGCGGTGCCAAAGTACCAACGTTCCTTCTTGTTGAAAAAACACAGGTTCATCGAGTTGCGCTAGCAATTCGGGCCAGCGCTGCAAGCTGTGAATACCCATCTTCACGACGGGCAATTCAGTAATGGCCGACTCAGCCAGCGGTGCCAGCATCGCGGCAGCGGCGCGCGCAGCCGACTTGCTTGCGTCGGGGCCGCTGGCATCAAAAACCTCCAGTTGATGACCCATTCGCACCAACTGGCAGGCCAACAAGCGGCCCATCAAGCCAGCGCCAAGAACGGTAATTTTCATGTTGTGGCCTTGTATCGAAGGTGAATTATTTTTTGGAGCGCGTCAGCCAGGCCAGCGCAAAAGTAAGCGCCAAAGTGGGCAAGGCGGCGCCCCATTGAGGGGCAAAGTTGGCAATCGCGTGGTACGACGCAATGCCGCCCAGCCACAGCAGGGCAGCAACGGGATCAATCTTGCGTGTGCTATTGGTCGTCGTCTGTCCCCCCAATCCCAGGCGCCCCAAAATGACGCCATACAAAGGGACAAAAACAGAGCTAAGCAGAAGCAAAAATGGCTCCAGGCTGTGCATGGGCAAAACCATCGCTAGACCTGTGCACAAGATGGCCAGCACGATGCCCCATTGGCGAATCGTCCACGACGGCTTGATGCTGTGGGCTGAGACCGAGCCCGAGTAAACATCGCCATAAGCGTTGTCAATTTCATCGACCAGAATCAGGCTCAGGGCCAGCAAGCCCCCTTGCGCCAGCAACAACGCACTGACCAAGCTGGCGTCTGGTGCGGCCACACTGACCACCATCACACCCAAGGCGTAGCACCACATATTGGCCAAAGCGTAGCCAAACCAGGTGCCACTCATTGCGCTGCGTCCCGAGCGCCCGTGGCGGGCAAAGTCGGCTACCAGAGGCAACCAGGAAACCGGCATGGCCATCACCAAATCCATCGCAGAAAACAAGCCCATACCGCCGTTACCGGGACGCGCCCAAAACGCATCAAGACCTTTGGCCTGAATCTGACTGCCAAACTGCCAGGTCAGCCAAAGCAGAGAGGCGATGACCAAAGGCAGGCCAATGCGGCTGATGATTTTGCGCACCAGCTTGGTCATGGACCCGGCTAAAAGCAAAGTCAACACACCGCCCCAAAGCAAGGTCGTGATGAAAATGCCCCCTGTACCCTCCAGTGACCAACCGAAAGATTGCTTGCCAATGGCGGCCGTGCCTTCGCGCATGATGACCAACTCAAAGGTCGTCCAGCCAATGAGCTGGGCAATATTCAAAAGCACGGGTAACTTGGCAAACCAACTGCCGTAGGTGGCGTGCATCAGGCCGGCACTGGTCAAGCCAGTGTCACAGCCCAGTTTGGCCGTCCAGGCCAGCAGGCCGGAGCCCACCAGGGAGCCCAGCACAATGGCTATCGCCGCATCGCGGGTGCCAACGGCGGGCACCAGATAAGCGCCAATCTGCATCACCAGCAAGCCCACCCCTAGGCTGAACCACAGAGAGGCGTGTTGGGGCCAGCTAAAGACGCGGTCGGCCGTATCAACCGGCCTGAGGGCCTGATTGTCTGGGAGGGAAGTTTGAAAAATTGCCATCTAATTGCTCCATGCAAAAATTAGGCAGGTGGGCGGGTTCAAGTCGAAAAAAGGTGTCACCAGAGATAGCAGTGAGCTCTCAAACTAAAACTGCTTCCCTGCGCGAGGATTACCTCAATCAGGTTCAAAGGGACTTTCTCAGCCGTCCCGAAGGACAGCACCCCTAGCGAATTTGTTCTTTAGAACAAGTTGGCGATTCTAACCACTCGGTGAACTTGATCCCACACCCAATATTTGGTGCAGGCGTGGGCTGGTGGTGGTGTATTGCAAAAAAACCTGCTTTTCAGGAAAAATGATGGGCATGGCGCCAAACGCGGCCAGTGCACATTCATGAAAACCGCAAAGCAGCAGCTTCTTCTTTCCCGGATACGTATTGATGTCACCCACGGCGAAAATCCCGGGGGTACTGGTTGAAAACTTTTCAGTGTCAACCGTCAGTTGTTTACGCGCCATGTCCAGACCCCAGAGAGTCAAGGGGCCCAATTTGGGGCTCAGGCCTAAAAATACCAGCAGGGTATCCAGCGGCACGCTGCGTTCAGCACCCTCTTGCTCTGTGATTTTGGCGGCGCTCAATCGACCTTCACGGGCCTCAATGCCGGTGACCTGACCGACCATAAAGGTCATTTTTTGAGCCACGCAAAGCTCACGCATCAAGGCAATTTTTTCGGGTGCGGCTTTCAAGCTGTCGCGTCGGTGGAGCAAGACGATGCTTCTGGCTTGATTTTGCGCGGCTAATTCAAGTGCGCAGTTCAGGGCGGGCTCTTCACCGCCCACGATGAGCACATCTTTCCCCGTAAAGTCTGCGTCGCTTGGACGCCCATAGAAAACTTGTGACCCTTCAAAGGCCTCAAGCCCATCCACCAGAAGTTTGCGGGCCTGAAAAGCGCCCACACCTGCGGCTATGAATACGGTCTTGGTCAAGAACTGGGTGCCTTGGGAGGTTTCAACAAAAAACCGTCCGTCTGCCTGCGCTTCCAATTGGGTGACTTGCTGCCCGAAATGAAAAACCGCACCCAAAGGGGCGATCTGTTTCAGCAGGTTTTGGGTCAGCTCTTGCCCGGTATAAACGGGCACGCCAGGAATGTCGTAAATCGGCTTATCGGGGTAGAGCTCTGCGCACTGCCCACCCGGATAGTTCAGGGAGTCAACGACGTGGCATTTGACCTCAAGCAGCCCCAACTGAAAAACTTGGAACAGGCCCACAGGGCCTGCACCAATGATGAGCGCATCGGTCTCAACCCAGTCAGGCTTCGCAGTCAGCGTCATCAGTTGCTTGAAAAATTTAGCGGATCAGTTGGGCCAGCTTGCCTGTTTTGTCTTTCCACTCGTCAGCGTCGGGCATGGGGGCTTTGCGCTTGGTGATGCTTTTCCAGCCG
>CAIMHL010000493.1 GCA_903840825.1 uncultured beta proteobacterium | reverse complement strand
CGAAGACACTCTTTCCCTACACGACGCTCTTCGATCTACGATATAATGTCCATGAACCGCAACAGCACCGCAATCATCAGCACCCCCCGCATTTTGGGTAATTGCACGTACCAAAAGACCGCAAACTTACTCGCCCCATCAATACTAGCGGCCTGGTAATAGGCATCAGGAATAGAGCGCAAGCCCGCGTAACCCAGCAAAGCCACCAACGGCGTCCAGTGCCACACATCCATCAACAGCACCGTCAACCAAGCGTGCGTGGCGTTGCCGGTGTAACTGTATTCAATGCCCAACCCCTGCAGCGCGGCACCCATCAAACCGATGTCGGTTCGACCGAAAATTTGCCAGATGGTGCCCACCACATTCCACGGGATCAGCAGCGACAGCGACACAATCACCAACACCACTGACGATCGCAAGCCTTGGGCCGGCATCGACAAGGCCAGCAAGATACCCAAGGGCAACTCAACCAAAAGCACAGAGAAGGAATAAAGCAACTGCCGGCCCAACGCACCATGCAAGGCCTCATCGCGCATGATGGCGACAAACCATTCGGTGCCGACAAAGACGCGCCGTTCGGGCGAAATGATGTCTTGCACAGAATAATTAACCACCACCATCAGCGGCAATATGGCCGAGAAGGCAACGCAAATCAGCATCGGAAGAATCAAAAACCAGGCTTTCTGATTGACAGGTTTGATGGTGGTGCTCATGGCACGATCTCCTCATTCTTATAAAAGCAGGTGTGCTCGCCCATCAAGGTCAACCAAACCACATCCCCAATGGCTTGCAGTGCAGCATCTGCCGACAAGCGCGCCTTCAGCAAGTGGCCCGCCACCGTGGCCGTGAGCATGATGTGGGTGCCCACGTCTTGCACTTGGGTGACCACCGCAGGCAACGCACCGGGCGCCTGCGCAAGAGCCAAGGACAGGTATTCAGGCCTGATACCTAGCTTGATATCGCCAACGGGCAACACCTGACCGGGTAGCAGCGGCAGTAGCGCGCCTCCCACATGAAAGCCCAGTGCATCGGCCTGCCCTGGCAAAAAATTCATGCCTGGCGAGCCAATGAAATGCCCCACAAAGGTGTGGCTGGGTCGCTCAAACAAATCGGCCGCTGAACCCATCTGCACGGCACGGCCCCGCGTCATCACCACCACCTGCTCGGCAAAGGTGAGCGCCTCCACCTGGTCATGCGTGACATAAATCAGGGTCAATTTAAGTTCGTGGTGAATTTGCTTTAGCTTGCGACGCAATTGCCATTTAAGGTGCGGGTCAATCACCGTCAGCGGCTCATCAAACAAAACGGCTGAGACATCCGGGCGCACCAGGCCACGACCCAGAGAAATCTTTTGCTTAGCATCGGCCGAGAGATTAGCCGCACGCTGATTCAATTGGCCACTCATCTCCAGCATCTCGGCAATTTCGCCGACCCGCTTGGTAATTTGAGCTTGCGGCAGTTTTCTATTGCGCAGCGGAAAGGCCAGATTCTCAGCTACGGTCATGGTGTCGTAAATAACCGGAAACTGAAACACCTGCGCAATGTTGCGCACCTGTGGTGAATCCCGGGTGACATCACGGCCATCAAATTTAACCCCGCCTTGCGAGGGCATCACCAGGCCCGACATAATGTTGAGCAAGGTTGTTTTCCCGCAGCCCGAGGGGCCTAACAGCGCGTAGGCACCGCCATCTTCAAAAGTCATTTTTAGCGGCAGCAGAGCGTAGTCGCTGTCTTGCTGGGGATCGGGCTTATAGGCATGGGCCAGATCGAGTTCAATGCGTGCCATATCAGTACCCCCCACCGCGCACGGGGGACAGCACAAGCAATCCCTCCGCATCAAACACATAGAGATGCACGGGATTGAAATACATAGGCACCTGAGCACCCAATTCAAAGTAGTGCACCCCCGTCAACTGCGCCACCAACTCGCCCACCGGGGTCGACACATGCACAAACGTATCAGAGCCTGAAATTTCTGCCAGCTCAACGACACCCTGCAAGTCCACGTCGCCAGGTTGGCGGGAGACACGCAGCGCGCTGGCCCGCATGCCCACGGTGACACGGTGTGACACCGTGTCCGGCAAGGGCAAGGCCAACAAAGGCCCCCCTTCCAACTGAACCCCATTGGCCCCCGCTGTCGCACCCTGCAAGCCCGTGCTTGCCTTGATTAAATTCATGGGCGGATCACTGAACGCACGCGCCACACGCAGTGACTTTGGCTTGTGAAATACCTCTGCGGTGGGACCGTATTGCAGCAACTCCCCCCCGTCCATCACGGCGGTATAGCCCCCCAGCAACAGCGCCTCACCCGGCTCTGTGGTGGCGTAGATCACGGTGGAATCTCCGGTAGCAAACAGAGCACTCAACTCATCACGAAGCTCTTCGCGCAGTTTGTAATCAAGGTTGACTAAGGGCTCATCGAGCAACATCAGCGGCGCACCTTTGGCCAAAGCGCGGGCCAGGGCCACGCGCTGCTGCTGCCCACCCGACAACTCTGCGGGATAGCGGTCTAAAAACATCTCTATGTGGAGTTTTTCAGCCAACTCATGCACCCGCTTCTCGATACCCTTCTCGCCCCTCAACTTCAGGGGGGAGGCAATGTTGTCGCGAACTTTCAACGAGGGGTAGTTGATGAACTGCTGGTAGACCATCGCCACATTGCGCTCGCGCACTGACACACCCGCCACGCTTTGTCCGTCCACCAAAACGCGACCACCGCTAGGCGCATCCAAACCCGCCATGATGCGCATCAGGCTGGTCTTACCCGCCTGAGTAGCACCTAAGAGCACCGTAACAGCGGCACTGCGCGGGGCCATGCTCATGTCGTACAGCCAAGTTTGAGCGCCTACTTTTTTACTGACGCTCTCAAGAGTCAATTGCATCCCGCACCTTTTTTTAGTGATTAAAGGGAATTAAATTATTCCAATATTGAAATTATTGTTCGTTTTAATTCCATTTTAATTAGTACTTACCCTATAAAAGTTCTTTTTGTTTCGTTTTAAAGTGACACACCTTTTGATTAGGTTAAAAATACAAGCATGAATCCCAACCCCAGACAACTCAAATTGCTCGCCGTGGTTCAAGCCAAAGGGTCTGTCACGGTTGAAGAACTGGCCGTCACCCTGGACGTCACCTTGCAAACCGTGCGGCGTGATGTTCAACGTCTGGCCGACGAAGGGCTCTTATCGCGCTTTCACGGCGGCGTGCGCGTTCCCAGCTCAACGATTGAGAACATTGCGCACCAGCAGCGTGAAAACCTCAACGCCGATGGCAAAACGCGCATTGCGCGCTTGGTGGCGGAAGCGGTGCCCAATGACTGCTCCCTGATATTGAATATCGGCACCACCACCGAGGCCATTGCCCGCGCCCTCTCACAGCACAGCGGGTTGCGGGTCATCACCAACAACCTGAACGTCGCCAGCATCCTCAGCGCCAACGCCAAAAGCGAAGTCATCGTGGTGGGTGGCGTGGTGCGTGGGCGCGATCGGGGCATCGTGGGGGAAGCGGCGGTGGACTTTATTCGGCAGTTCAAGGTGGACATTGCCATCATCGGCATTTCGGGCATTGAGGCCGATGGCTCACTGCGCGACTACGACTACCGCGAAGTCAAAGTGTCCCAAACCATCATTGCCCACGCCCGCGAGGTTTGGCTGGCCGCGGACATCAGTAAATTTAACCGCCCCGCCATGGTGGAGGTGGCCACGCTGTCCCAAATTGACCGGCTATTTACCGATGCAACGCCGCCCGACCCCTTCCCCGCGCTCTTGAACGAGGCGCAAGTGCGTTTTGAAGTCGCACTAAGTTGACCTTTTTACCTGAATTGATATGACCTACCTACTCGCTCTCGACCAAGGCACCTCCAGCTCGCGCAGCATTGTGTTTGATGCCGACGGACACATCAAAGCGCTGGCGCAGCGGGAGTTGACGCAAATTTACCCACAACCCGGCTGGGTCGAGCATGACCCAATGGAGATTTGGCGCACCCAACTGGCCACCGCTCGCGAAGCGCTAGACAAAGCGGGCATCAAGGCCAGCGAGGTGCGGGCGCTGGGCATTACCAACCAGCGGGAAACCACGGTGGTCTGGAACCGTGCCACCGGCTTGCCCATTCACAACGCCATCGTCTGGCAAGACCGGCGTGCTGAACCCACCTGTGTCGAATTGCGCGAGCGCGGCTTGGAGGCTTTGATTGCGGCCAAAACCGGCTTGCGGGTGGACGCCTACTTCTCAGGCACCAAGCTCAAATGGATTTTGGACACGGTGCCCGGAGCCCGCCAAAAGGCCGAGCAAGGCGAGCTGGCTTTTGGCACGGTGGATGCCTGGCTCATGTGGCAATTGACCGAAGGCGCCGTGCACGCCACCGATGTCAGCAACGCAGCCCGCACCATGCTGTTCAACGTCCACACCAACCAGTGGGATGCAGAATTGATGGCGGCGCTGGACATTCCAGCCAGCCTGATGCCCATCGTCAAACCGTCAAGTGCTATTTATGGCGAAGTGGTGCCTGCGCTGCTGGGGCACGCCGTGGTTATCGGCGGTGTGGCCGGCGACCAACAAAGCGCCTTGTTTGGGCAAGCTTGCTTCAAGGCCGGCATGGTCAAAAACACCTATGGCACGGGCTGCTTCATGCTCATGCATCTAGGGGGGCAGTTTCAGACCTCCCACAACGGATTAATTACCACCAGTGCGGCGCAAGCCACCGTAGCGCCCGAGTTTGCGATGGAAGGCAGCGTGTTTGTCGGCGGTGCCGTGGTGCAGTGGCTGCGCGACGGCCTGCACGCCATACAAGGCAGCCACGAGGTGCAAGCCTTGGCTCAAAGCGTGCCCGATGCAGGCGGCGTGATTGTGGTGCCCGCCTTCACCGGCTTGGGCGCGCCCTATTGGAAACCCGACGCCCGAGGCAGCATCACCGGCCTGACGCGGGGCAGCACGGTGGCCCACATTGCCCGCGCCTCACTGGAGAGCATCGCCTACCAAAGTGCGGCACTGCTGCAAGCCATGAGCCGAGACGCGGTCCAGGCCGGCGGTGCGGCGGTAGCAGAGCTGCGGGTCGATGGCGGCGCCTGCGTCAATGACCTGCTGATGCAGTTTCAGGCCGACTTGCTCGGCATTCCGGTGGTGCGCCCTGCCGTGACCGAAACCACGGCATTGGGTGCGGCTTATCTGGCAGGACTCTCCACCGGGGTTTATAAAAACACCGACGAGTTGGGCGACCTGTGGCGCGTCGAGCGGCGCTTTTTACCCACGATGGACACTGCACGGGCTAAAGAACTGATGGCGCGCTGGGAACACGCTGTTCGGCAAACCGTGCTTTGAGTAGACTTGTCATTTTGCGCCGCGCTGTGCGGCCACCCAACTCACCCTATTTTTTATGACCCAGCGTATTGCATTCATCGGCGGTGGCAACATGGCCAGCGCCATCATCGGTGGCTTGATCGCACAAGGCTTTGCCCCAAGCCAGATTGACGTCGTGGAGCCTTTTGCCGAAGCACAAGACAAACTCAAAACCAGCTACGGCCTCACCGTGCACACGCAAGCTGGGCCTTTTTTAACCGCCGCAGACCTGGTGATTTGGGCCGTCAAACCCCAAACCTTCAAAGAGGCCGCGCAGCAAGTGCAGGCCCACGCCCAAAAAGCATTGCACCTGAGCGTGGCCGCCGGCATTCGCAGCGAGAGCATCGCGCAGTGGCTGGGCACCGAACGCGTGGTGCGCGCCATGCCCAACACGCCCGCGTTGATTGGCAAAGGCATCACCGCCTTGTTTGCCCGCCCAGCGGTCACTGCCCAGGACAAAGCCTGGGTGGAGGAGGTTCTGGCCCCTACGGGTGAGGTGCTTTGGCTCAGCGAGGAAGCGCAGTTGGATGCCGTCACCGCCCTGTCGGGCTCTGGCCCGGCTTATATGTTTTACTTTATGGAGGCCATGGTGGACGCTGGCACAAAGATGGGGCTTGATGCAGCACAGGCCTACAAACTGGCTGTGGCCACCTTCATCGGCGCGGGTGAACTGGCTCGGGCCAGTACTGAATCACCTGAGGTTTTGCGCCAGCGCGTCACCTCCAAAGGCGGCACCACCTATGCGGCGCTCACATCAATGGAAACCGACCAGGTCAGCGCCCAGTTTGTCCGCGCCATGCAGGCAGCCGGCTTGCGGGCCAGAGAACTTGGCGATGAGTTTGGCAGCCCTTAAATTGACATCTATCAACAAAAAAACAATTTTTAACCGCCAACGAATCACTTAATAAAAGCGTTAAAGTTTGCGTTGTGTTCAATCACACGTCACTCACCACAGAGAAAATTTATGAAAAAATTATTGACAGCTTTGATCAGCGCCGCCGTGTTGGCCGTGCCTTTGGCCCTCGTCTCTTCGCCCACAGCGGCACAGGCAACGGCCCCAGCGGCCACACAAGAACCCGCAGTGAAGGCCACTAAAGCCAAAAAAGTAAAGCCTGCCAAAAAATCAAACAAAGCCGCCAAGGCCAAAGCCGCTAAAGCCGCCAAGGCTAAAAAAGCCAGCGCAGCCGCTGCCAAGTAATTGGTCAGCCTCATAAAGAACCGCCTTGACGGCGGTTTTTTTACGCCGGTCAGAAACTCGACACGACGCCTAAAAATACCGTAAAACCCAGCCAGTGATTCAGGCGAAACGCCTTGAAACACCCCTCCCGGGTGCGGGCACGGATAAGGGTATAGTGCCAAATCACCTGTCCTAAGGCGACAAGCAACGCTATGAAAAACAAAGCTTCTCTAGCAATGCTCGTAAAGGCTAGAGCCCAAATAAGCATATAAATGCCATAACACAGCATCACCACCGGCACATCCCAGGCACCCAAGGTGATGGCCGAGGTTTTCATGCCCAGACGCAAGTCGTCGTCGCGGTCCACCATGGCGTATTCGGTGTCGTAGGCCAGCACCCAAAACAAGTTACCCAGCAACAACACCCAGGCCCGCCCCGGGACGCTGGCCAGCAGGGCTTGCACGCTGAACTCGTCCTGTCCCAACACGGCCGAAAAAGCCATCGGACTCCCAAAGCTAAACGCTACACCAAGCACCGCCTGCGGCATCGACACCACGCGCTTGGCATAGGGGTAGAGCAGTGTCACGGCCAACGCCACAAATGACCAGGCGATAGTGGTTGCGTTGGTGGTGAGCACCAGCGCAAAAGCCAGCAGCGCCAGCACCGCCCCCACCCCCAAGGCTTCTTTGACCGACACCGCGCCGGTGGTCACGGGCCTTGCGGCGGTGCGTTTAACGTGGCGGTCAAAATCGCGATCGGCCACATCGTTGATACAGCAACCTGCGCTGCGCATGAGAATGGTGCCCAGTGTGAAGACCGTGAGCAAATGCCAGCCGGGAAAGCCTTGCGCCGCAATCCACAAGGCGCTTAGAGTGGGCCAAAGTAACAAGAGCCACCCAGCGGGGCGGCTCCAGCGGATCAAGTCAAGGTACAGCCTGAGGCGAATTTTTAAGTGATCACTCAAACCACCACCCTCAAGATAAACGCGTCACGCCCGGCAGCTCGCAGGCATAAATGGCGTTGCGCATGGCGGCAATCGCCTCGTAGCGGGTGAAGCTACGCCGCCACACCAGTACAACACGGCGCAGGGGTGGATCGCCCTCAAATGGCAAGTACTTCACAAAGGGCTCTTCATCTTGCCGACGCCGGGGCTTGACCGCAAAAGCTTCTTTGGGCACGCTCAGGCGCGGCACCAAGGTAACGCCATGCCAGCGGCCACCATGTGCTTGATGGTTTCCAGCGACGAGCCCTCAAAACTCTTGCGAATACCCTCTACATTGCTGGAAAACTTGGCAAATTCGGGGCAAACCTCCAGCACATGGTCCCTGAAACAGTGCCCACTGCCCAGCAACAGCATGGTTTCGCGCTTGAGCTCTTCGGTGCTAACTTGCGTCTGCGCAGCCAAAGGGTGGCTGGCGGGCACGGCGGCCAAGAATGGCTCGTCGTACAAAGGCGCAGTGGCCAGCCCCGCATCAGGGAAAGGCTCGGCCAAAATCGCGCAGTCAATCTCGCCATTGCGCAGCATTTCCAGCAGTTTCACGGTGAAGTTTTCCTGCAATATCAGGGGCATTTGCGGGTTCAGCTTGATCATCTGGCGCACCAAATCAGGCAGCAAATACGGCCCAATGGTGTAGATCACACCCAAGGTGAGCGGGCCGTCCAGCGGGTCTTTACCGCGCTTGGCAATCTCTTTGATGGCCGCGGCCTGCTCCAGCACGCTTTGCGCCTGGCGCACAATGGCCTCGCCCAGTGGCGTCACAGCCACCTCGTTGGCGCTGCGCTCAAAAAGCTTTACATCGAGCTCTTCTTCGAGCTTTTTCACCGCCACCGACAGCGTCGGCTGCGACACGTAGCAAGCGTCAGCGGCCTTGCCGAAGTGTCGCTCACGCGCCACGGCAACGATGTATTTGAGTTCAGTTAGGGTCATAGTCTTGTTATTGTGTCATCCAACTTTCCCAACACCTAGGTAAACTTTCAAGGACGCCTGCCGTGAGCCAGTTATTTTCCCCCTTCAAACTCTCCTCGCCGCGCGGCGGACTACCGCTGGCCAACCGCATCGTTATTGCCCCCATGTGCCAATATTCTGCCAACAATGGCGAGGCCACTGACTGGCATCTGGCCCACTGGACTAGCCTGCTCAACAGCGGTGCTGCTTTGTTCACCCTGGAGGCAACC
This sequence comes from uncultured beta proteobacterium, assembly GCA_903840825.1. Taxonomy (GTDB): domain Bacteria; phylum Pseudomonadota; class Gammaproteobacteria; order Burkholderiales; family Burkholderiaceae_C; genus Rhodoferax. The sequence continues at coordinate 726 of CAIMHL010000493.1, read as the reverse complement.
GCCGTCACTGCGCAGGGGCGCATCACCCAAGCCTGTCTCGGTCTGTGGGATGACCGCACGGAAAAGGCACTGGGTGATGTCCTCCACCGCGCACGTAAATTAGCCCCTGCGATGCCGGTGTGCATTCAGTTGGCGCATGCCGGACGCAAAGCATCCAGTGCAGTGCCTTGGCAGGGTGGTCAACTGGTAGCGCCTGAGCAAGGTGGCTGGGTACCAAGCGGCCCTTCGGCTATTCCCCAGCTGCCCAGTGAACCAGCCCCAAGTGAGCTGACGCGGGCGCAGATGGATGACATTCGGGACGCCTTTGTCAGCGCCGCCCAGCGGGCTGACCGCCTGGGTATTGAAGCCCTTGAGCTGCACGCGGCGCACGGCTACTTGCTGCACCAGTTTTTATCGCCCATTGCCAACCAGCGCCTTGACGCCTATGGCGGAAGTTTCGAGAACCGCATTCGTTTTCCACTGGAAGTCTTCACGGCACTGCGCCAAGCGTTTACCGGCGTTTTGGGTGTGCGCGTATCGGCCACCGACTGGATTGAGGGCGGCTGGGACGTGGCCCAGACGACCGAATTGACCCAGCAGCTCAAAGCCTTGGGCTGCGACTTTATCCACATATCCTCGGGCGGCATCTCGCCGCAGCAAAAAATTGCAATCGGCCCGGCTTACCAAGTGCCCTTTGCCCGCGACATCCGCCAAGCCACAGGCCTTACCACCGTCGCCGTGGGCATG
>CAIMHL010000492.1 GCA_903840825.1 uncultured beta proteobacterium | reverse complement strand
ATGATCTGGTTTTGCGGTTTAGACCCAGTTTCTTCCCGTTCACTGAACCCAGCGCTGAAGTAGACATTCAATTCCAAAGTGGACCGCTGGCCGGTCGTTGGTTAGAAGTCGCTGGCTCGGGTCAGGTGCATCCCAATGTCATTCGCAACATGGGCCTTGATCCTGAAAAGTTCATTGGTTTTGCCTTTGGTATGGGTCCCGATCGACTCACCATGCTGCGCTATGGCGTCAACGACCTTCGCTTATTTTTTGACGGCGACATTCGCTTCTTATCGCAATTCCAATAAAAATATATTTCTTTGCAGGGATTGATTCGCCTCCAGACTGTGAATATCCCTCGAACCATTTGAAACATTGACTATGCAATTTCCTGAATCCTGGCTGCGTGAATTTTGTAACCCATTGTTGTCCACAGAGCAACTCGCTGAAGCATTGACCATGGCTGGGCTTGAAGTGGAAGAGCTTAAGCCTATTGCACCGCCGTTCAGCAAAATTGTGATCGGTGAAATCAAAGAAGCTATTCAGCACCCCAATGCAGATCGATTGCGCGTTTGCAAAGTTGACATTGGAGATGCAACCTTACTGGATATTGTTTGTGGTGCACCCAACGCTCGGGTAGGCATCAAGGTGCCTGTTGCCTTGGTGGGCGCTGAATTGCCACCAGGTGAAGATGGAAAGCCATTTTTGATTAAGGTAGGCAAGTTGAGGGGCGTTGAAAGTCAGGGCATGCTTTGCTCAGCCAGGGAACTCAAGCTTTCTGACGACCACGGCGGCCTGCTTGAGTTGCCTCTTGATGCGATCCTCGGGGAAAACATTCGTGAGCATTTGAACTTGGACGACACCTTGTTTACGCTCAAGTTAACGCCTAATCTTGCACACTGCCTCAGCGTTTATGGCGTGGCAAGGGAAGTTGCTGCGTTGACAGGGGTTGATTTAATCAACCCAAAATTTCCCTCCATCAAGATTACAACTCAGGATACCCTGCCTGTAAGGATCAGTGCACCAGACCTTTGCGGACGCTTTTCTGGTCGAATTTTGCGCAATGTAAACCCCAAAGCGCCTACCCCACAATGGATGGTGGACCGATTGGCACGTTGCGGTCAACGAAGTGTCACCGCCTTGGTCGACATCTCCAATTACGTCATGTTTGAACTAGGTCGTCCTACGCATATTTTCGATCTTGAAAAGATTCAAGGCGGTCTTGAAGTTCGCTGGGGCAAGGCTGGAGAAAAATTAAGACTTTTAAATGGAGCCACCGTCAACATTGACGGCACCGTTGGCGTCATATCGGACGATCAGCAAGTGGAGTCTTTGGCGGGCATCATGGGTGGCAGCGCGACAGCCGTTTCTGATGATACGCAGCATGTCTATGTCGAGGCAGCCTTCTGGTGGCCAAAAGCAGTTGCAGGACGATCACGTCGTTTCAACTTTTCAACGGATGCGGGACACCGATTTGAACGTGGCGTTGATCCCAGTCAGACGGTTGAGCACCTTGAGCGAATTACGCAGTTGATACTTGATATTTGCGGAACGTCCAGCACAGTTTGCGGCCCCATTGATGATCAGCAGGTCAATATGCCCGTCACACCCCTGGTGACTTTGCGCGTTGCTCGTGCCGGCAAAATAATTGGCATGCACCTTACTGAAGCCCAGTGCGTCGAAGCTTTATCCCGTTTGGGCCTGCCTTTGACTGTGGACAATGGTGTCATCACCGTCAAGCCTCCGTCCTTTAGATTTGACCTGCAAATAGAAGAAGATCTGATTGAAGAAGTTGCCCGCATGGTGGGCTATGACAATCTACCTCACACGCCGCCCCTGGCCCCCATTACCGCAAAAATTCGTCCTGAATCCCAACGTAGTTCTTTTGCATTGAGACACGAAATGGCCTCTATGGGCTATCAGGAAACAATCAACTTCAGTTTTGTTGACGAGCGCTGGGAGCACGAGTTGTGTGGCAATAATCAGCCCATTAAGTTGCTCAACCCCATCACAAGCCAAATGAGTGTCATGCGCTCTTCCTTGCTGGGTTCTTTGCTTCAGGTCTTGAAGTTCAACCTTGATAGAAAAGCGCAGCGGGTGCGTGTCTTCGAGATTGGCCGTGTTTTCCTGCGTGATCCTTCAGTAAAAAATACAGATACGACCGTTGAAGGTTTTCATCAGCCCATGAGACTGTCGGCGATGGTGTGTGGGAGTCAAGATGTATTGCAATGGGGGCGAAAAGAACAAGGTGCTGATTTCTTTGATGTGAAGGGGGACATTGAATCGCTCCTGTCACCCCTGAAGCTGACCTTTGTGCCTGAAGAGCATCCAGCAATGCACCCTGGTCGCACCGCTGCCATCTGGTTGTTCGGACAGAAGATTGGTTTTGTTGGGGAGTTACACCCCAAATGGAGGCAAGCTTACGATTTGAGTACTGCACCAATCATGTTTGAGTTGGATCTGGATGCCGTTTTAAAACGCAACGTGCCGATTTTTAAAACTGTTCCCAAACACCAAGTTGTTGAGCGTGATATTGCGGTCATGGTCAACGAAAAAGTCACACATGCAGACCTGATGAAGTCGATCTGGGCCTCATCAACGATGGGGCTCTTGCAAGACGCAACGCTGTTCGATGTTTACAGGCCGAAACTGTCAAAAGATTTAGCAGTATCTGCGGACTCAACTTTTGATAAAAGTCTGGCTGTCAGGTTGAAACTTAACAGTGATGAGATGACTTTGACCGAAGAGCAGATAGAAGCAACCGTTCAATCTGTTTTGAGCGCACTGGTCCTAGATGTCGGCGCGCGTCAGCGTAGCTGAAAACAGTTGAGTCAACAATAAGGAATTATTTGACTTATGGAACTCTCCGTAGACAGCCTTGAAACGCCTGCGTTAACTAAAGCTCAGTTGGCAGACTTGCTCTTTGATCAAATTGGTCTCAACAAGCGCGAATCCAAAGATATGATCGACGCTTTTTTCGATCTCATTTCGTCCTCTTTGATTGAAGGCTCTGACGTCAAAATTTCAGGCTTTGGAAATTTTCAAATTAGAACAAAGGCACCGCGGCCTGGGCGTAACCCCAGAACCGGCGAGTCTATTCCGATTCAGGCTCGGCGAGTGGTGACCTTTCATGCAAGCCATAAACTTAAAGAACAAATTCAAAATGAAGGTGTCAAGCTTGTGGTTTAATTTTAATGTCTTGAATTCTGCTGATTAGCAAGCGATTGCGGCGCGGAGAAGTTCAATAATTCTTATGAAAATAGCTTTAAGGTCGTTGAGATAAATGGATTTGGCTCTTCCCGTCATCCCTGCAAAACGGTATTTCACGATTGGTGAAGTAGGGGATTTGTGCGGTGTCAAACCCCACGTTCTTCGCTACTGGGAGCAAGAATTTACGCAACTTCGCCCAATGAAGAGACGCGGTAATCGTCGTTATTATCAGCACCATGAAGTCCTCATGATCCGAAAGATCCGTGACTTACTTTATGACCAAGGTTTTACGATCAGCGGTGCCCGCAATAAAATGCAGGAAATGCTGCATCTGTCGCGCGAACAAAAGGACGTTTTATCGACTGATTTTTCAAAAATGGACGTGATTGAGCTGGGTCAAGTCATCCCTCACTTACACCAAGAACGTCACCTGCCTTACCCATTGCTAAGTCCAAATGACAACTTGTTTTCTGTACAGCAGCAACTCCTGGAAATACGTGATTTGCTGACGCTCTAATTTCAAAGTGGGTCTTCCTTGCGGCTATAATAGAACCTGATTCGGTGTGTGGCGCAGCCTGGTAGCGCACTTGCATGGGGTGCAAGGGGTCGAAGGTTCGAATCCTTTCACACCGACCAAAAATATGAAATTAGGGTTTGCGCCTACCAAGGTGCAAACCCTTTTTTTTGATCATTTATTCTGTATCAGACTCCAAATTAAGTTTCGACTGCACTCTGATAGCTTTAACGTTGATGAATAATAAAGATAAAAAAGTAGACATTGTTTACCTATGGGTGAATGGTCACGATCCGATTTGGCGAAAAAGGCGGCAACTATCACTGGAAAAATTAAGCTGCTCTCACATAGATAATCTGGCTCCTTATAGCAATGTTGAAGGGCGCTATCGTGATAACGACGAATTACGGTACAGCTTACGCGCGCTAGAACGGTTCTTTCCTGATCACGGTCATATCTTCATCGTTACAGATGCACAGACACCAGCGTGGCTTAAAGCAACAGACCAAGTTACAGTGGTTGATCATCGGGACTTGATCCCTGCCGCACATTTACCCACCTTTGATTCAGGAAATATTGAATCGTATATTCATAGAATCCCTGGACTTTCGGAGCGTTATTTTTATTTCAATGATGATGTTTTCTT
>CAIMHL010000491.1 GCA_903840825.1 uncultured beta proteobacterium | reverse complement strand
GGTGACCCACCTGGTGCGCTCCCAAGTGGCTGCTGTTCTGGGCAATGTGCTACTGGTGTTCCCTGTGGTGGTGGTGATCTCGGTCTTGCTGCAGTGGTTCACCGGTCACGCCATGATTGACGCAGCGCAGGCCGGTTATGTGCTCAAGTCGCTCACACTGTGGGGTCCCACGGCGCTGTTTGCCGCCTTCACGGGGGTGTTGCTTTTTGCGTCGAGCATCATGGCGGGCTGGACGGAAAACTGGTTTGTGCTGCACCGCCTCGACTCGGCGCTGCGCTACAACCCCAAAATCACCGCCTCGCTGGGCGTGGCGCGGGCTGACCGCTGGGCGATTTTTATGCGGGCCAACATCTCGGGTTTTGCGGCCAATTTGTCATTGGGTTTCATGCTGGGGCTGATTCCCGCCTTTGCTGACTTTTTTGGCTTGGGGCTGGAAGTGCGCCACGTCACCTTGTCGGCCGGGCAGTTGGGGGCGGCTAGCGCGTCTCTGGGTTGGGATGTGTGGCGTGAGTCGGCCTTTTGGTGGTGCCTGCTGGCGCTGCCTGTGATGGGGGCGCTGAACCTGGGCGTGAGCTTTTATCTGGCGTTCAGGTTGGCGCTGCGGGCGCACAACGTGACCGGCTTTGGCCGGGCCCGCATCAGCGAGGTCATTGCGCGGCGCTGGGTTCAGGCGCCTTTGAGTTTTTTTTGGCCGGTCTCGGCGGCCGTGGCTTTACCGTGTGAAAAGGATGAGCAGTAATGGGTGAGTTTGACCTGATAGAGCGCCACTTCAAGCGCCCTGCGCGCCGGGCGGCGCTGGGTATTGGCGACGACTGCGCCTTGTTGCAACCCGCACCCGGCACGCAGTGGGCAATATCAAGCGACATGCTGGTTGAGGGGCACCATTTCTTGTCCACGGTTGACCCGTTCAAGCTGGGCCACAAAGCGCTGGCGGTTAATTTGAGCGATCTGGCCGCGTGTGGTGCCAAGCCCGTGGCCTTCACCTTGGCGCTGGCCCTGCCGCGCGCGGACGAAGCCTGGTTGGCGCCTTTCTCGAAAGGCCTGTTGGCACTGGCTGACCATCACCGCTGTGAACTGGTGGGCGGTGACACCACGCAGGGGCCGCTCAATATTTGCATCACCGTGTTTGGTGAGGTGCCGGTGGTGGGCGGACGCTCGCAAGCCCTGTTGCGCTCAGGCGCACGAGCGGGTGACGATATCTATGTGAGCGGCACGGTGGGCGATGCCCGCTTGGCGCTGGAGGTGTTTCGTGGCACGGTCTCGGTGCCAGCGCCGGTGTTTGACGCCGCACGCTTGCGCATGGAGCAACCCACGCCCCGGGTGGCCCTCGGCTTGGCCCTGCGTGGTGTAGCGACGTCCGCGATTGATATCAGCGATGGCTTGCTGGGTGACCTTGGGCATATCCTGAAGCAGTCAGGTGTAGGGGCCACTGTGGAGGTTGCAACGGTTGTTAATTTGATAGCTGCTTTAGCAAGCTACACGGGCTCTAGAGGATCATTTGACGCTGAAATACCTGCGCAAGACTGGCAGCGCTGGGCACTCTCGGGCGGCGACGACTACGAGCTGCTCTTCACCGCCCCTGTGGCGCACCGGGCGGCGGTGGCGCAAGCCGCCGAGCAAAGTCAAACCCCCGTGACCCGCATTGGCCAGATTGAAGCCCACCGAGGTTTGCGTCTGGTGGATGCGCAGGGCCAGGCGGTGGCTAACAACTTCACCTCGTTTGACCACTTCGCCTGATGGAGTCCTCTTTGCAAGCCCCGGTGCGCCCAAGCGCCCGCTTTATGTTGTCGCACCCTGCCCACTTCATCGCTTTGGGCTTTGGCTCGGGCTTGAGCCCGATGGCGCCCGGCACGGCAGGCACGCTGTGGGCTTGGGCGGCTTTTGTGGCGCTGCAGCCCTGGATGAACGACCTGCGCTGGGCCGTGCTTATCGGCCTCTCGCTCGCCGTGGGCTGGTGGGTCAGCACCATCACCGCCAAAAATATGCGGGTGCTGGACCCGAGTTGCGTGGTGTGGGACGAAGTGGCCGCCTTTTGGCTGGTGCTCTGGCTCATCACACCGGCTGGGTTTTGGGTGCAGTTGGTGGCGTTTGTTTTGTTCCGGTTTTTTGATGCCGTCAAGCCTGGCCCGGTCGGCTGGGCGGACCAGCTGTTTCACGGTGTCCGGCCCGACACCGATCCCGCCGCTTGGCGCAAAGCCGGTTTCGGCATCATGTTGGACGACGTAGTGGCCGCCGCCTGCACCCTGCTAGTCCTGGCTATTTGGAGATTTTTTCAATGACTCAAACGCTACTTAATAATGAGCTGCCCAAGCAAGACCGATGTGCCTTGGTGGCTGATTTGCTCATAAAAAAGCAACTCAAACTGGTGACCGCCGAGAGTTGCACCGGTGGTCTGATTTCGGCCGCCTGCACCGACCTGGCCGGCTCAAGCGTCTGGTTTGACCGGGGCTTTGTCACCTACTCCAACGAGGCCAAGATGGAGTTGTTGGACGTCGAGGCGCGCTTGTTGCGCCGCGCCGGCGCCGTGTGCGAAGGCGTAGCCCGCGCCATGGTGCTGGGCGCGCTAGCCCACTCGCACGCGCAAGTGGCGGTGGCCGTCACGGGGGTGGCCGGTCCCACAGGAGGCAGCCCGGCCAAGCCGGTGGGTACGGTGTGGTTTGGCTTTGCCGTGCCCGGCCAGGTGGTGGCTGAAAAATGCCATTTTGAAGGCGACCGCGCCGCCGTGCGGGCCGCCACGGTGCAGCACGCTTTCCTTCGTTTGAGCCAATTACTGCAGGAGCCCGCCCATGAACTGGTTTGAAAATTTCGAAACCTGCCACTTTGACACCAGCGGTGCCCGCATCCATGCCCGCGTGTCGCGCGGCCTGCCGGGCAGTCGCCCGACCTTGCTGCTGCTGCACGGGTTTCCGCAAACCCATGTGATGTGGCACCGGGTAGCGCAGCTGCTCGACAAAGATTTCTTTCTGGTCATGCCTGACCTGCGCGGTTACGGCGACTCCAGCAAGGCCCCCGGCCTGGCCGATCACAGCAACTACAGCAAACGTGCGATGGCCCAGGACATGGTGGAGGTGATGGACGCCCTGGGGGTGGCTCAGTTCTCACTGTGTGGGCACGACCGGGGCGGGCGCGTGGCGCACCGTCTTGCTGTCGATCACCCGACACGCGTGCAAGCCCTGTGTGTGATCGACATTGCCCCCACCTTGGACATGTATGCGGCCACCGACATGGAATTTGCCCGGGCCTACTACCACTGGTTTCACTTGATTCAACCGCAGCCCTTGCCAGAGACTATGATTGGCGGCAACCCGCTGGCCTATTTGCACGCCAAATTGGGTGGATGGGGCTCCGGGGGGCTATCCCACATCGAGCCCGCCGCATTGGCTGAGTACGAGCGCTGTTTCTGCCAGCCCGAGACCATCCACGCGATGTGCGAAGACTACCGGGCCAGCGACGGTATCGACCTGGCCCACGACCGCGCCAGCCGAGCCGAGCAGGCGCATGGGGGCGGGAAAATAGCCTGCCACACCTGGGTGATGTGGGGTGCGCGGGGCGTGGTGCAGCGCCTGTTTAATCCACTTGAACTTTGGCAAGCCCAGTGTGCAGGGCAAGTGAGCGGGCAGGCCATGCCCTGCGGGCACTTCATTCCTGAGGAGTTATTTGCCCAAACAGCGGCCGACTTGGCGTCTTTTTTCATGCGCCAACCCGATGCAGAGCCATGCTGAGCACCTTCTCCCCGGGCGGCCTGGCGGTGGTGATTGGCGCCACCGGCAGCCTTGGCGCGGCGCTGATGGCCGCCCTGCAATTGGATGGCACGTTTGCGCAGGTGGTGGGGCTGTCACGCAGCAGCACTCCGGCGCTGGACTTGCTCGATGAGGCCAGCATCGAGTCAGCGGCCCGTTTTGTGGCCTCTTTGGGGCTAGACCTTCGTTTGGTGATTGACGCCACAGGCGAGCTTCATGGCCCCGGCTTTTCGCCCGAGAAAACCTGGCAAAAAATTGACCCGGTGTACATGGCACGTTCATTTGCCATCAACGCCATCGGTCCTGCACTGCTCATGAAGCATTTTTTGCCACGGTTGCCGCGCCAAGGCAAAGCCGTTTTTGTCTCCCTGTCTGCCAAGGTAGGCAGCATTGGCGACAATCGCCTGGGCGGCTGGTACAGCTACCGGGCCAGCAAAGCTGCTTTAAACCAGTTAATTCACACAGCCGCCATCGAATTGCGCCGTAGCCACCCCCAAGCCGCGTGTATAACCTTGCACCCAGGTACCATTGAAAGTAATTTATCATCACCTTTTGTCAAATTTGGTATTATTGTGAATTCCCCGCAAAACGGGGCCGATAGACTTTTAACAACCATCAATCAATTTAATGAAAATGATTCAGGTGAATTTTTTAATCAGTTTGGCGATAGGTTGCCTTGGTGAAGTTATTTAACTGGATTTTTTGGTAAAAATTGGTTATAATTACGAATATGACGACCTCTGCACAGCATTCTTCGACCTACATTCGTTTTTTGAACTTGGTTCAATCTATTCGTCAATTGCCAAGTTTTCCGGAAATTGACGCTGTAGAAGAACGCATGCTCAATCTTTTTGCGGCGACCTGGCATTCAAAGCAGCCTATGACCGTGCTGCAAGCCATGGGCATGATGACCGAGATATCGAGCACAACAGCGCATCGACGAATCAAGTCATTGCGCAAAAAGGGCCTGATCGCGCTCAATATCGACGAAGTGGACAACCGCATCAAATATGTGGTGCCTACGGAACAGTCCAACAAATACTTCGCCCAAATGGGGCAATGTCTGGATAAAGCGCAAAACGCTTGAAGTAATCCCCCCCATTTGGGGGATGGACGGGGTGGGCGAGAGTGCGAGATGATAAAGGGTCATTTCAGCGGCCCTCAAAATGCACTCCAAAAAATTCACTTTGACCACCTTGCTGGCCACGGCACTGATTTATCTATTGCTGGACGCAGTGAACAGGGCCCTGTTTTCATCCGCTGCATTGTCTAGCGGGGAAAACTGGATTTATCTCCCGGCTGGCCTTCGATTGGCGTTTATCCTGATTTTTTTGGGAACCGGTGCGGTGGCCATTGCCTTGGCCTCTTGTGCCATTGGCTTGATTCATTTTTCGGGCATGGACCCCGTGACCGTGTTGGGTGCCGGGCTAATTTCTGGCTTTTCACCTTGGCTCGCCCGTGTCATTTGCCTGGAAAAATTCAAGCTCGATACACAATTGCACCATTTAAATTTAGCGGCCTTGGTCAAAATAGCGCTGACCTTTGCGGCCTTGAATGCCGTGCTGCAACAACTGTGGTTCACCTGGTGCAACCCCTCCACCCACTTCATCGAGGCTACCGCCAAGATGTTTATGGCGGATATGTTGGGTACCGTCATCTTGCTTTATATCGCCAAATATTCGCTCAGCTTGCTGCCTGCACCCGACCAACTCAAATAAAACCCGGCGCTTGAACGCACGGGCACATGCTTGGGTTTAGGCCCCGCAGCACTTCTTGTATTTTTTCCCGCTGCCGCAAGAGCAGGGGTCATTTCGGCCTGGTGTGGCGACCTTGTGGACGGTTTCCACACGGGGGCCAAAGTTGCGCCACACTTCCCGCAGGTCATAAACAGCCCAAATGCCATCTGCAAAGGCATTCAGGCGCGCTACGCTCATGCTGGGTGGGCCGTCTTCGTCAAAAACGGACAAAGTGGGTGTACCAAGGTCATCTTCAGTCAAAGCCACTATCGCATCCAAGGCCTTATTGAGCCACTTGACCGCTTCCTTGTCGCGCGGCGCCGCCCACTCTTCGGGCCAAGCCTCCACCACGAACATGAAGCCCAAGGCCCAAACTTGCGCGAAAGAGGGAATCGCCTCATCGCCCATTTCAGCGCGCTCTTCATCCGTCAAGGCCGCAATGGCCCCGCGAACATCCATGACCTCAGGCTGGTAGGCCGCGTCATCGTCCAGCCCTTCAATCTCTGCGTTCAATGCGGTGGCGACTTCATTCCAGCGGCGAAACCAGAGCGACATAAAGCGCATCTGCTGGGCTCCATCGGCAAAGGAGCCTTCGTCTTCGCCGGTGTCGTCCCCGATAGCCAGCAGCACGGGCAGGTACTCGGACGGCAGTATGGGGCGGCGACTGCAAATCAGCGCCGCCATAAAGCCTTCACAAAATTCCCATTGAGGCGTCTCGTCATAGCGGGTGCGCATTTCATCCAGGATGGCGTCAATTTCATCGTACTCGTCGGGGGTCAGTAACTCGGGGTTGATGGCGAGGATTTCGGCGTGAACTGCGTCAGGCATGTCGTTGTCTGGGGTCATGGTGTGCTTGGTATGGTTTGGCAAAGCTCTATTTTGCCTTGTCGAAAACAGGGGGTTTTGGTGCTCGATTTGCTGGTAATGCAAATTTATCAAATTGATGAATAAAAGCTGTGAATAGCCATTTCATTTGGAGTTAAAAAAAGAGCTGAACTTGATGATTTGCCCATGAAAAACACCTATCTGCCCAAACATATCAGCCCTGTTTCCACGAATGAATCAGATCTAGATGCACAGGTCATGCGCCAACATGGACATTGTCAGAAAACATGCAAAAATGCGGCATATTTTTTGTCTGTTTTCAGCTTATCCCTGCTGCTGGTCGCTTGTGGTGGTGGCGGAGGCGGTTCTACCCCGGCGAACAATACGGCAGTTCCCAAGGCGCAGGCGCTTTTAGCTTATGTACCTGTCGCCTTAACCGCGCCTAGTTACGCTGCTGATTCTGCTGAGCTGTCTGCCTGGAATTATTTGCAGCAGTCACGCGTGCAATGCGGGTTTGGTGCCATGGTGCAAAACCGTCAGCTGGATGCCGCAGCACAGGCACATGCTGTTTACTTGAGCACAAGTTCGGTGGCTGGGGACGTGTCAGTCACTGGGCATGAGGAGTCGAGCGCTGCAGCCGGGAAATACACAGGAAGCATGCCTTGGGATCGTGCCCAGTACCAGAGTTATGGTTCCGAGGTAGCCGAAATACTGGATGCTGAGACTTGGACATACAGCGCGGTATCGGCCCCTTTGTTGCCCACCTTGTCCCAGCGCGGCCTTAAGTCCATGCGTCACTTGATCAGTACGGTGTACCACCTGTCCTCAGCTATGTATCAAGGCAGTGAAGTAGGGTTCGGTGTTTCGCTCCAAAGCATTGACAGCGCAGGTGTCCGCCGCGATGAGTACCGCTTCGGGTCATTGAACGGCTTTCACAAGGCAGATGCCCAGATACAGTTGGGCATCGGTTCCTTGGCTACCTTTCCATGCGAAGGCAGTACGGGCATTGCCACTACTTTTACCCCGTCAAATGAAAGGCCCAACCCCTTGCCTGATATGACCTTGGCAAGCCAAAAAGTGGGGCCGCCGATCTATTTGAAAGTCGATTCCGGACAGAAGCTGGTGTTGCATACAAGTTCGGTCATTAAGGCGGGTGTGCCAGTAGCGACAAGGGTGCTGACACAGGCCAATGACCCAGCCAAAAAAATAGGAGCGCACGAAGTCTTCGTTATTCCGAGCGCTGAACTGGCGACTTATTCGGAGTACCAAATCAATTTAACTGGCACAGTAGATGGGAAGCCCTTTAGCCGTACGTTCACCATGGCCACAGGGGGGGGGGAGTAGGTCGGTCAGGCGCGGAAATTCGCATCGGTATTTCGAAGTACTATTTAGTGTGTCAAATTGTTGCAAAAAATAGAAATCGGAAACACCCATGCTGAACTACCTCAACACCCTGTTTCCTGTTCGTTACACCGTATTTTTTCTCAGTGCCTTGGGCCTATTGCTGAGTATTTTTTCTGTGGTGGCGTTTGGTACTGGGGCTTTGGGGATGCTGGGTTTTGGCCTGCTGAGCGGGCTTGGAATTTTTGACATGCAGCAGAGCAAAAGCTCGGTTCTTCGCAATTACCCGGTGATCGGGCATTTGCGCTTTATGATGGAAAATTTGCGATCTGAAATCCGGCAGTATTTCATTGAGGGCGACAGTGAAGCCAGCCCATTTTCCAGGGCTCAGCGCTCTCTGGTTTACCAGCGCAGCAAAGGCGAGTCGGACAAGCAGCCCTTTGGCACACAACTGTCGGTTTACGCCGAAGGTTATGAGTGGGTCAACCACTCGGTATCCCCTTCATCGCTGGCCTCACATGACTTTCGGGTAACGATCGGGGCGGCTACCGCCCAGCCTTACAGTGCCAGTGTGTTCAATATCTCGGCCATGAGCTTTGGAGCCTTAAGTGCCAACGCGATTTTGGCGCTGAACGCAGGCGCCAAGCGAGGCGGGTTTGCCCATGACACGGGCGAGGGCTCCATCTCTGCCCACCACCGCGTGAATGGCGGCGACCTGATTTGGGAGATTGGCTCGGGCTACTTTGGCTGCCGCAATGACGATGGCACGTTTTCTGAAGAAAAATTCATAGCCAATGCCGGTGACCCGCAAGTCAAAATGATTGAGCTCAAACTTAGCCAGGGTGCCAAGCCGGGCCATGGCGGTGTGCTGCCTGGCCCCAAAGTGACGCAAGAGATTGCCGACGCGCGCGGCGTGCCCATGGGGGTCGATTGCGTCTCGCCAGCAGCGCACAGTGCCTTCAGCACGCCGGTGGAGATGATGCATTTCATTGCCCATTTGCGCACCCTCTCTGGCGGCAAGCCTACCGGTTTCAAGCTTTGTATTGGTCATCCGTGGGAGTGGTTTGCCATGGTCAAGGCGATGCGCGCCACCGGCATTACGCC
>CAIMHL010000490.1 GCA_903840825.1 uncultured beta proteobacterium | reverse complement strand
GCAACTCGACCGTGGCGCTGCCGTATTCCAGCTCGTACGTTTCTTCCACGGTGGTGAAGGGCAACTTGCCCTTTTTGCGGATGGGCACAAAACCCACGTTCAGTTCATAGGCAATCACCGCACCCAAAATAAACCCGCGTGCATCCAGCCCCGCCACCACGTCGGGGCGCATGGGCGCGCCCATGTAGCGGTGCACAAAAGCGTCAATCAGCACCCGAAATACCTTGGCATCTTGCAGCAGTGGGGTGATGTCGCGAAACTGCACGCCAGGCGCCGGCCAGTCGGGCACGGTGCGGATGTGGTTTTTAAGATATTGGTTGATGCTGAGGTTTTGCATGGGAGAACGGGTTGAAGCTGGAAATGTATTGTGCCTGCTGGGATTTTTATTCGGCTGAACCCAGTCAAACTTTGCGCAATTGTTGCTCTGCCACCCCCAAAGCCTCGAACTTGCCTGAAAGCACCAAGGTGTCGCCCGCTTCAATCAGTGGGTCTTTTTGCAGACCCACCACCTTGCCCCCGTGCCGGCGCAAGGTAATCACACGGACATCCAGGGCAGCTAATGACAAGTGGCTCAGAGGTTTGCCAATCACACGGGCTGCCAAAGGCAGGGTGATGGAAACCAGTCGCTCTTCATTAAGCTCGTCCACCGAGTCGTCATCGGCCCCGTGAAAGTAACCACGCAGCAAGTTGTACCGTTCGTCGCGCTGGTTTTGCACAATGCGAATCACCCGGCGCATAGGCACCCCGACCAGCGCCAACGCATGGCTGGCCAGCATCAAGGAGCCTTCAATCGCCTCAGGCACCACTTCGGTAGCGCCCGCCTGGCGCAGGGCATCGAGGTCGTGGTCGTCTTGGGTGCGAACAATGGCCGGCACCTGCGGGGCGTGTTCCCGAACATGGGCCAGCACCTTCATGGCGCCTTGAACTTCCAGGTAGGTAATGACCACCGCACTGGCGCGCGCCAGGCCTGCAGCCATCAGGGACTGCAGCCGGGCCGCATCGCCAAACACCACCGAGTCGCCCGCTGCGGCCGCCTGCCTAACGCGGTCAGGGTCCAGGTCAAGCGCCATATAGGGAATATTTTCACGCTCCAACATACGCGCCAGGTTTTGCCCGCAGCGGCCGTAACCACAAATAATCACATGCTTGTTGGTGTTGATGGATTTGCGAGCGATGGTGGTCATCTGCAAAGACTGTTGCAGCCATTCGCTGCTCACCAGCCTTAAAACAATGCGGTTGCTGTACAGAATAATGAAGGGCGTGGCCAACATCGAGATCACCATGCTGGCCAAAATAGGGTTGAGCAGGGCGGGTGGCACCAGCGAATTTTTCTGAGCCAGAGTCAGCAACACAAAGCCAAACTCACCGGCTTGCGCCAAATACAGGCCGGTACGTAGCGAGACCCCGTCTGTGCCGCCCAATCCTTTCGTCAAGCCCGCCACCAACGCCGCCTTGAACAGCACCGGCACCGTCACCAGCAACAGCACCAAGGGCCAGCGCTCCAGCACCAAGCGCCAGTCCAGCATCATCCCGATACTGATAAAAAAGAGGCCCAAAAGCACATCGTGAAAAGGGCGAATATCGGTTTCAACCTGTTGTTTGTACTGAGTCTCCGAGATCAGCATGCCGGCAATAAAGGCCCCCAGCGCCAGGCTGAGGCCGGCCAACTCGGTCAACCAAGCCAGCCCCAAGGTGATGAGCAGCAGGTTGAGCACAAACAACTCTTCGCTTTTGCGACGGGCCACCAGCGTCAGCCACATCCGCATCACGCGCGGTCCACCCACCAGCAGCAGGCCGATCAAGCCAACCGCTTTGAGCCCGGCGATGGTGAGCGTCTGCAGCAGTTGATCAGCCGACGCGCCCAAAGCCGGAATCAGCACCAAAAGGGGCACAACGGCCAAATCCTGAAACAGCAGCACGCCCATGACGCGTTTGCCGTGCTCGGATTCCATCTCCAGCCGCTCAGCCATGAGCTTGACGACAATCGCTGTGCTACTCATGGAAAGCGCCGCCGAGAGTGCCAGTGCCGTTTGCCAGTTCATGCCCCACAAAGAGGGGGCCCAATAGGCCAACAGCAATGAAAAAGTGGTTGCCAGCAGCATGGTCAGCACGACCTGGAATAAACCAAGTCCAAACACATGTTTTCGCATGGCGCGAAGCTTGGGCAGGTTGAACTCCAGGCCAATCACAAACATCAGGAAAACCACCCCGAATTCGCCCAGGTGACGCACCCCTTCTGCATTTTTGGCCAAGGCCAGCGCGTTGGGCCCAATCACCACGCCCACCGTCAAATAGCCCAGCATGGGGGGCAACCTCAGGTAACGAAACACCACCACACCCAAGACGGCAGCCAGCAGGTAAAGGAGGGTGAGTTCGAGCGGGGTCATGGCCCTATCCTATCAGTGGCCCGGTCAACCCTAAAATGGGGGTATGACAAGTCAAACTCTTCATAACGCCCCTTTTAATGCAGCCCAAGCCATTCGTCTGGCGGGAGAAACGCTGGACATCGAAGCCGCTGCCTTACTTGGCCTGAAACGCCACCTGGGCCCCTCGTTTGCCCAAGCCGTCGAGATGATGCTGCAGGTGCGCGGTCGCGTGGTGGTCATGGGTATGGGGAAAAGTGGCCATATAGGGCGAAAGATTGCCGCCACGCTCGCCTCCACAGGCACACCGGCCATGTTTGTGCACCCCGCTGAAGCCAGCCACGGCGACCTCGGCATGATCCAAATAGTCGACCTGGTGCTGGCCATTTCCAACAGTGGCGAGTCCGAAGAATTAACCGCAATTTTGCCCATGCTCAAACGCCTGGGTGCGCCCCTGATCGCCATGACCGGCAACGCCGAGTCTGCACTGGCGCGGCATGCTGACATTTTTTTGAACTGCAGCGTGGAAAAAGAAGCTTGCCCCCTGAACCTGGCCCCAACCGCCAGCACCACCGCGCAACTCGCGATGGGTGATGCCTTGGCCGTAGCCCTGCTGGATGCCCGGGGCTTTAAAGCCGAAGATTTCGCGCGCTCACACCCCGGCGGGGCCTTGGGCCGCAAACTGCTCACCCACGTCAGCGATGTGATGCGGTCAGGCGCACAAGTTCCCCGGATCGGCCCACAAGCGACCTTCAGCGAATTGATGCGCGAAATGAGCGCCAAAGGTTTGGGTGCCACGGCCATTGCCGATGAGGCAGGGCATGTGCTGGGGATTTTTACCGATGGTGACCTGCGCCGATTGGTGGAACAAGGACTGGACCTGCGCACCCTCACAGCAAAGCAAGCGATGCACCCCAACCCCAGTACGATACGCAGCGACGCCCTGGCGGTTGAGGCCGCTGAGTTGATGGAACACTTGCGCATCACCAGCGTGTTGGTGCTTGACGAGCACGGCCTGCTTTGTGGCGCTATCAACAGCAACGATTTAATGCGAGCCAAAGTCATCTGATGCTACCTGCCCTGAATTTCCCCCCAGAGTTGCTGCTCAAAGCCCAAGGTGTGCGCGTGGCGTTTTTTGATGTCGATGGTGTGTTGACCGATGGCGGCCTGCTCTTCACAGAAGCCGGCGAAACCATTAAGCGCTTCAATACGCTGGATGGCCAAGGGCTTAAATTATTACAGCGCGCCGGTATTACGCCGGCGGTCATTACGGGCCGAGATTCCAAGCCCCTGCGTGTTCGTCTGGCTGCGCTGGGCATTGAGCACGCCATTTTTGGCACTGAAGACAAGCGCCCTGCGGCCGAAAAAATACTCCAGACTCTGGGCCTTGACTGGTCGCAAGCGGCCGGTATGGGCGATGACTGGCCTGATCTTGCGGTGATGCGCCGCTGCAAGTTTGCCTGCGCACCAGCCAATGCCCATATTGAGGCTCGCTCAATCGCGCATCTCGTGACCACTGCCAGCGGTGGGCATGGGGCAGCGCGCGAGTTTTGTGATGTGCTGCTGGTCGCGAGCGGTCAGTACGTCGATCTGCTGGCTGAGAGCTGCCTGTGATCGAAGCCCTGCGCCGCGTTTGGGAGCGTCTGGCGCTGTACTTGCCGGTGTTGCTCATGGCCTTGCTGGCCTTGGGCACTTATTGGTTGGTAAGGAGCACGCCCCAGCTATTGCCGCCCGAGGTACCACAGCCCCCAAAACACGAAGCTGACTATTTCATGCACAAGTTCACAGTGAAAACCTTTGATGGCAGCGGCCGCTTAAAAAGTGAAGTGTTCGGCAACGATGCCCGGCATTATCCGGATACCGATACCCTTGAAATTGACCAGGTGCGCATTCGCTCCTTCAACGAAGCAGGGCGTTTGACCACCGCCACAGCCACCCGGGCGCTCACCAATGGCGACGCCTCGGAAGTACAGCTGATAGGCAATGCGCTGGTTATTCGCGAATCGGTGCAGGATGAGTCTGGGCAAACTCTGCCCCGCCTTGAGTTTCGCAGCGAGTTTTTGCACGCCTTCATGGACTCCGAGCGCCTTAAATCCCACAAACCGGTGGCTTTGATTCGCGGACGCGATCAGTTCACGGCAGACAGCATGGATTTTGACAACCTGGACCGGGTAATGGAGCTGAAAGGCAGGGTCAAAGGAACATTAACGCCCGAGCCTTCAAAATAAACTGAGCCCCTTCGCCGTATGACTCCACTCGTTTTTATTACCGGCGCCTCCAGCGGCATTGGTCAGGCTTTGGCCTTGCGTTACTACCAAGCGGGCTACCGCCTCGCTTTGGTTGCACGGCGAATAAATGAGATTGAATCCTGGGCTAAAGCTAACGGAATAAGCTTTACCAGCTATGAAATTTATAGCGCCGATGTCGCGCTTCCTGACAGCATCATCGAGGCTGGACAGGCCTGCATCCGCCTGCAAGGCATCCCAGAGGTGGTGATTGCCAACGCCGGTATCAGCCTCGGTGTCGATACCGCCATTCGGGAAGATCTGGGCGTCATGGCCCACATACTGGCCACCAACACAGTCGGCGTAGCGGCTACGTTTCACCCTTTCATCACCGCAATGACAGCACGGGGGCATGGAAAACTGGTGGGCATGGCCAGCGTAGCAGGCATCCGTGGCTTGCCCGGACATGGCGCTTACTGCGCAAGCAAAGCCGCCCTCATCAGCTACTGTGAAAGCTTGCGCGGCGAAATGAGGCCCACAGGCGTGAAAGTCGTGACCCTGTGCCCCGGCTACATTGACACGCCCTTGACCCGGAAAAACAAATACCCCATGCCCTTCCTGATGAAGCCACAAGATTTTGCAACCCAGGCCTTCAAAGCCATTGAGAGCGGGGCGAGTTACCGTGTTATTCCCTGGCAAATGGGCTGGGTCGCGAAACTGCTTCGCTGGCTTCCCAATACTTTGTTTGACAAGGTATTTGCTGGCCAACCACGAAAGCACCGAAGCCTCTAGTTTTAAGGGCTGCCCCCGATCGAAACGGGACACGCCAGTCTTCAAAAGAACGGCTACTAAAAAAGACCAGAAATGCAAAAAGGGCCACAAGGGCCCTTTT
>CAIMHL010000489.1 GCA_903840825.1 uncultured beta proteobacterium | reverse complement strand
CGCCGGCGCCACCAGTGGCCAGACAAAGAAACGGCTTTGGCGCATTTTCAGCACAAAAAAGCCTTTGCCCGCTGGGACCCGCAGGTGCTGCAAGACTACATTGAGCACGGCACCCGGGATGAAGGCGAAGGCGCCGACAAGAAACGGGTGCTGAGTTTTGACCGCGACATCGAGACCGCCATTTACAACACCCTGCCCTCCAACCTGGACGGCCTGCTCAAGCGCCACCCCCTGAAGTGCCCCGTGGCGTTTTTAGGCGGCACACGCTCGGCAGAAATGAAGCAGGTCGGCATGGCCATGACGATAAAAATCTGCAAAGGCCGCCTCATGATGATCGACGGCAGCCACCTGTTTCCCATGGAAAAGCCGCACGCCACCGCAGCGGCCATCGAGGCCTCGTTGCTGAATCTGAAAAGCCTGACTTAAGCTTCAGGCAGCCCACACCACCAGGCCACTCCACGAGGTGGCTAAGACCACCACACCAAAGACGATGCGGTAATAAGCAAAGCCCACAAAACTGTGGGTGGCGATGTAGGCCAGCAACCAGCGAATGCACAGCCAGGCGCTGATGAACGAGAACACCAGCCCCACCGCAAACATGGGCGCATCAGCCAGCGTCAACAAGGCGCGCTCCTTGTAAAGGCTGTAGGCACCCGCCCCCATCAGTGTGGGAATGCCTAAGTAAAAAGAAAAATCAATAGAAGCCTTGCGCGACAAACCCAGCAACATGCCACCAATGATGGTGGCGCCACTGCGGCTGGTGCCGGGAATCATGGCCAAGCATTGCGCCAAACCGACCTTCAATGCGTCGCGCGGCGACATGGCCTCGACCGAATGGATGCGCACCGCCGTTGGGTTTTTGGCCTGCCGGCGCTCAGCCCACAAAATAATGAAGCCGCCAATTATGAAGGTACTGGCCACCACCACCGGCGTGAACAAATGCGCCTTGATGGCC
Organism: uncultured beta proteobacterium; assembly: GCA_903840825.1. GTDB lineage: Bacteria > Pseudomonadota > Gammaproteobacteria > Burkholderiales > Burkholderiaceae_C > Rhodoferax. The sequence goes on along the minus strand of CAIMHL010000489.1, from coordinate 999 downwards.
TTGCCAAACAGCAGCCCCAACAGCACCGCAGGCACAAAAGCAATGAACACATTAAGCGCAAAACGCTGCGCCTCTTTGTCGTTGGTGAGACCTAAGAGCGTGGCGCGAATCTTTTGCCAATAAACCAAAATCACCGCAAAAATGGCCCCGGTCTGGATGGCGATGTCAAACACCTTGGCCTTCTCGTCGTCAAAACCTAGCAGGGCACCCGCCAAAATCAAATGCCCGGTGGAGGAAATAGGCAGAAACTCGGTCAAACCTTCAACAATGCCCATCATGGCGGCCTTGGCCAGCAAAACAATATCCACGCAGAATCCCTAAAAAATTAAATTATCCCCGAGTGTCTATTACTCGTAACGCAGGGCCTCGATAGGCAGCAAGCGCGAGGCTTGGCGGGCCGGGTAAAAACCAAAAAACACCCCCACAAACCCTGAAAAGCCCACAGCCAACACCACAGAACTCAGGCTCAGGCTCACCTGCCAGCCTGAAAAATGACCCATCGCCCAGGTGGCCGCAGCGCCCAGCGCCACGCCCAGCGCGCCGCCAATCAAACTCAGCGTGACGGCCTCAACCAAAAACTGCGCCAGGATGTCGCGCCCGCGCGCGCCCACCGCCATGCGCAAGCCAATCTCGCGGGTGCGCTCGGTGACGCTGACCAGCATGATGTTCATGATGCCAATGCCGCCAATCACCAAACTAATGCCCGCCACTGCCGCCAACAGCAGCGTCATCACGCGGCTGCTGGCTTCTTGGGCTTGCAAAATTTCGGTCAGGTTGCGCACTGAAAACGGGTCTTCGCCACCGGGCTGCACCTTAAAGCGCTGGCGTAGCAGGTCTTTAATATTGTCCTCGACTAGCTTCATGCTTTGGCCCTCGGTGACCTTAACGCTGATGGAGCCGATGCGCTTGGTCTTGCTGCCCGCTCCACCCTGAATGCGGTTGCGGTAAGTGGTGATAGGCACGATCACGACATCGTCTTGGTCTTGCCCCATCGCGTTT
>CAIMHL010000488.1 GCA_903840825.1 uncultured beta proteobacterium | reverse complement strand
CGGTGCCGCAGGCCAGGGTTTCACCTGCCCCGCGTTCATACACCCGCAGGCGTATGTGGCCCCGGTCCACGACCTGCATGAACCCGGCGTTGACGCGATTCGGGAAACGGGGGTGGTGTTCAATCAAAGGGCCCTGTGCCACCACGGGCGCATTGTCGACGTCGTCCACGATTTGCACGGCATGCGGGTTACCCATCGAAATAACAGCTATTAAAATAGTAGCTTGTGTAGCAAGTTCAGTAAGCTCCAAAGGCCATTTTTGCCATGAACCGTTGATTTGCGGTGCCAGCCCCTGCGCCTCAAACGGAATCTCGGGCAGCACAAACACCGGCGCGCCCATGTTCACAGTCACACGGCCATCGGGGGTGAGTTGGGGCTCAATCACGCCGCCCAGGGTTTGCACCCGAAGATGGTCTTTGGTGGTGAGGCCCTGGTCGCGCACGAAGCGGGCGAAGCAGCGGGCGCCGTTGCCGCACTGCTCCACCTCGGCACCATCGGCGTTGTGAATGACGTACTCAAAATCGATGTCGGGCGCGGGAGATGGGCGCACCGTGAGTATTTGGTCGGCGCCGATACCGAAGTGGCGATCGGCCAAAAAACGGTAATGCGCCGTGCTTAAGCTGAGCCGGTTTTTGGTTTCGTCGAGCACCACGAAATCATTGCCCGCGCCTTGCATTTTGGTGAAACTGATTTGCATGACCGGAATTATCACTGGCACCGAAGGTTTTTCGCTTGGGAAAACGACGGCAACAACGTATAAAGCAGCACCCGCTGGCGCTAATACAATGTTTCAGTTTTATTACCCACCAGTTATGGGGGCCTGATTTGTTTCATTCTTTACTTGGAGTTCCGTCCATCATGCACAAGAAAATTTGGGTCATTGCAGCATCTGTACTCGTTGTGAGTGCCTGCGGCAAAAAAGAGGCTGCGGCACCCGCAGCCGCACCAGTGCCTGCGCCCGTCGTGGCCATTGCGGAGGAAAAAATATTAAATATTTACAACTGGCCCGACTACATCACCCAAGACATGGTGGCCAATTTCGAAAAAGAGTCCGGCATCAAGGTCAACTACCAGACCTTCGAGAACAACGAAGCCCTGCAAGCCAAACTGGTGGCCGGCAACACGGGCTATGACTTGGTGGTGCCCGGCTCGGTGTTTGCCAAGTCTCAAATCGATGCCGGTTTGCTGGCCAAACTAGACAAGTCAAAAATACCCAACCTGAGTAAGCTTGATGCCGACATCATGGCCAAGCTCTCCAATGTGGATGCTGCCAACGACTACCTCGTGCCCTGGGCCTGGAGTTACACCACAGTGGGCATCAACAAAGCCAAAGTCGCCAAAGCGCTGGGCAACACACCCCTGCCTGAGAATGCCTGGGACCTGGTGTTCAACCCCACCTACACCGCCAAGCTCAAGTCCTGCGGCATTGTTTACCTCGACTCCGTCACCGAAATTTTGCCCCCAGCCATGCACTACCTGGGCAAAAATGCTTACTCCAACGAGCCCGCCGACCACAAAGCCGCGGGCGACATGTTGGCCAAAGTGCGTCCCCACATCCGCGTCTTCTCCAGCACCCAAATTGACGATCTGGCCAGCGGCAAGGTCTGCGTGGCTTTAGGCTGGGCCGGTGACATGAACCAAGCCAAAGCGCGCGCCCTGGAAAACAAAAGTGGCGTTGAGGTGCAGGTGCTGCTACCCAAAACTGGCGGTCTGATCTTCTTTGACACCCTGGCCATCCCCAAAGATGCCAAGCACCCCGGCAATGCCCATGCCTTTATTGACTACTACCTGCGTGCCGAGGTTTCGGCATCACTCACCAATGAGTTGAGCTACGTCACCGCCAACAAAGCCAGTGTGGCCTTGGTCAAGCCTGAAATGGCCAACGACAAAACCGTGTTTTTGGACGCTGACGCCCTTAAAACCATGGTGCCGCCCGCCAGCTTTGGCAATGCGGCGCGCGAATCTATGAGCAACGTTTTTAGCGCCTTCAAAAAGGGCGGCTAAGCGCCCACGGGCACTAACGGCATGGGCACAGGCTCAGGTCGTCCACAGCTGCGCAGGCCCTTCGGGGCGTGTGCGGCTTTTTTGTTGGGTCTTTAATGGATAACCACCCTTGAACAACGTCGCGCCACTTACCCAAGAATCGTCAGCAGCCCAGGCGGGTGAGGCGTACCTGAGCACGCATGAACTGGTCAAGCGGTTCGACCACGTCTTCGCGGTCGACCAGGTGTCTTTGGAGATAAAGAAGGGGGAGATATTTGCTTTGGTCGGCAGCTCCGGCTGTGGCAAGTCCACCTTGTTGCGCCTGCTGGCGGGCTTTGAGACGCCCGAGTCTGGCACGGTCACTTTAAACGGGATGGATATCGCGCACTTGGCGCCCTTTGAGCGGCCCATCAACATGATGTTTCAGTCGTACGCGCTGTTTCCCCACCTCAATCTTTGGGAAAACATTGCCTTTGGCCTGAAACGCGAAGGCATGCCCAAGGCCCAAATTGCCGCGCGCGTAGAGGAAATGCTGCAGTTGGTGCAGCTCACGGCGTATGCCAAGCGCAAACCGCACCAGATTTCTGGGGGGCAGCAACAGCGGGTCGCTTTGGCACGCAGTCTGGCCAAAAAGCCCAAGTTGCTCTTGCTCGATGAGCCTTTGGGCGCACTGGACAAAAAACTGCGTGAGCAAACCCAGATTGAGCTGGTCAACATCATCGAGTCGATCGGGGTGACCTGCGTCATGGTGACGCATGACCAAGAGGAGGCGATGTCCATGGCCACGCGCATCGCGGTCATGAGCTTTGGTCGCATCTTGCAAGTGGGCACGCCCAAAGAAATTTACGAAACCCCCAACTGCCGCTTTGTGGCGGACTTTATCGGCAACGTCAATTTGCTAGAAGGCATTTTGAGCCTGGACGCAGCAGATCATTGCCAGGTCACCACACCCCAAGGAGTCATCAGCATTGGGCACGGCATCACGGGCTCGCTGGGCATGAAGGTGGCGGTGGCCATTCGCCCAGAAAAAATCAAAATCTCACGTCAGAAACCGCTTATTGATGTCAACCTCTTTCGGGGTGTGGTGAAGGAAATCTCCTACTTTGGCAGCTACAGCACCTACCTGGTGGCGACTGATCAAGGCCATATTTTTAAAATGACCGAGATCAACGCCACCCGTCTGGACAACAGCGACATCACTTGGGGTGATGCCGTGTTTTTTTGGTGGAACGACAACGTCCCCGTTGTTTTGCTGCAATGACCACCCACCGATTCAAATTGGGCCGGCGTTTTGTCATTGGTGTGCCCTACCTTTGGCTGCTGATTTGCTTTGCCCTCCCGGCCTTGATTTTGCTGCGCATCAGTGTGACTGACATGGGCGAAGGGCTTGACCCCTTTGCACCCATCCTGCGCCAACTGGAGGGGCAATGGCAGCTGGTGCTCAAGCTGGACAACTACTTTTCGCTCTTCAACAGCACAGCCAACCCGCTGGATTGGCACTTTGGGCGCACCTTGTACACCGATGCGTTCCTACTCTCGCTGAAATACGCCGCCCTCACCACCGTGCTGTGCCTGGTGCTGGGTTACCCGTTTGCCTACTTTTTGGCCCGCGCCCCGGAGCACCGGCGCCCCATCTTGTTGATGGTGGTGATGCTGCCCTTTTGGACGTCTTTTTTGCTGCGCGTGTACGCCTGGAAAGGCATCCTGGCCGATCAGGGTTTGATCAATAACCTGCTGATGTGGTCCGGGCTCACCCACGAGCCCGTGCCCTTGCTTTACAACGATGTGTCCATGCTGCTGGGCATGACGTATGTGTATTGCCCCTTCATGATCCTGCCCTTGTACGCCACGCTGGTCAAAATGGATTTGAGCCTGCTGGAGGCCGCACACGATTTGGGTGCCAGCCCCTGGGAGGCTTTTTGGCTTGTCACCGTGCCGCTGAGTCGCCCCGGCATCGTGGCAGGCGCCATGCTGGTGTTTATTCCGGCGCTGGGCGAGTTTGTCATTCCATCGCTCTTGGGCGGGGCTGAAAACCTAATGATTGGACGAGTCATCTGGGATGAGATGTTCAGCAGCAACAACTGGCCCCGGGCCTCGGCCCTGTCTATGTTGATGGTCTTTTTTATCTTGCTGCCGCTGGCCTGGCACCACCGCAGGCGCACCCCCAACCCAGAGCAAGGCGCAGTCTCATGAAGCTACTTCGGCGCTTCGTAGGTGCAAATCTGGGCCGGTTTTGGATGGGCATGGTGTATCTTTTTTTATACCTGCCGCTCTTTTTTCTGGTGCTTTTTTCTTTCAACAGCACGCGCCAAGACGGGGTGTTTACCGGCTTCTCCCTGCGCTGGTACACGGCGCTGGCCAATGATGTGCGCTTGGTGGATGGGTTTTTGCTCTCGCTCAAAGTGGCCCTCATCACGGCCACCTGCTCCGCCGTTTTGGGTTGTTTTGCCGCCTTTGTGCTGGTGCGCTACAAAAATTTTAAAGGGCGCCTGCTGTTTTCTGCCATGACCAACGCGCCGCTGGTGATGCCCGAGGTGATTGTGGGCATGTCTTTGCTGCTCTTGATGGTGGCCCTGCAAAAAGCCACCGGCTGGCCTGAGCGGGGGATGGTGACGATCATTTTGGGGCACGTCCTGCTGGGCATGGCTTATGCCACCGTCGTCATCAAATCGCGCTTGCAGGAAATGGACCGCTCTTTAGAAGAAGCAGCCATGGATTTGGGCTGTCGCCCGGCCCAGGTTTTTTTCCTGGTCACCTTGCCCACCATTGCCCCCGGCCTTGTGGCGGCTTGGCTGCTGACCTTTACCTTGTCGTTTGATGACGTGGTGATTTCCGAGTTTTTATCCGGCCCCGGCGTGACCACCTTGCCGCAGGTAATCTTTGGCTACGCCCGCCGAGGCATCAACCCCTCCATCTACGCAGCAGCCACACTGCTCATGCTCACCGTGACCGTAGGTATCGTGATCTACAGCCTAGTGGTGGCCAGACGCAACAACAAGAAAACCCCATGACCCGCCCCTCCCAACTCATCCACCCGCAACGCGCGCCCGCCACCACCCGCCCTGCGGCCACCGTGCTGCTGCTGCGCGACAGCGCGCAAGGCCTGCAAGTGCTCATGACGCGCCGCTCCATGACGGCCAGCTTTGCCCCCGGCGCCTACGTGTTCCCTGGTGGCGGTGTGGATGCGCTGGACGCCGCCAGCCACGCCCAGGCGCGCCGCCGCACCACGCAGAGTGACTTGCACCTGACGCAGGCCATTGCGGCTATCCGGGAGAGTTTTGAAGAGCTGGGGGTGTTGCTGGCCCGCCACGCCGATGGCCGCCCCGCCGACCAAACCGACATTGCCGCCCTGAGCCGCGGCGCCCCTTTTGCGGCGCAGTGCCAGGCACAAGGCTTGTTGCTGGCGGCTGACGAGGTGTTTGTGTTGGCCCACTGGATCACCGACCGCGACCTGCCGCGCCGCTTTGACGTGCCGTTTTTGGTGGCCCGCATGCCGCAAGGCCAAGAGCCGGTGGCCGATGAGAGTGAGCAGTTTGAGCCGGTGTGGATCAGCCCCGTTGATGCTTTGACGCGCCATAAAGCCGGTGATTTTTTCATCATTTTTCCCACTATCCGCACGCTGGAACGGCTACTGTCTTTCACCCAAGTCGACGAGGTGCTGCAAGCCTGCGCCGCCACCGAGGAACCCCTGTGGACCAGTTGCCCCCGCGCCGGCTGGCTCGCAGGGCGCGAGGCGCGCTACATGGAGCACGAATCCCCTTTTGGCGAGTTGGCGATGACCAGCCCCGACGGGCAAATCATGCACACGCTGGACTGGCAGTGCGAGCAGCCCGTGGCCTTGTTGAAAAACGTGATGCGCCTGACCGCCCCCAACCCCGGCTTCATGACTGGGCCTGGCACCAACAGCTATCTGGTGGGCGACCCGAACACCGGCTATATCGCCATTGACCCGGGGCCTGCCGACCCCGAGCACCTTGAGCGGCTTTGGCGAGCTGCCGGGGGCGACATTCGCTTTATTGTCTGCACCCACTCGCACCCCGACCACAGCCCCGGCGCCCTGCCCTTGCAGGCCCTGTGCACCCAAAAGCCGCCCATATTGGGCCTGCCCTCGGCCCCCACCGCACGCGCTGCCAGCGAATTTACTCCCGACCAATTGCTATTAAATAATGAGCTTTTTAAGCTATCTGCCATTAGTCTAGAGGCCAATTTAACGCATACTTTAAAAGTCATTCACACCCCCGGCCATGCCGCCAACCACCTGTGCCTGGTGCTGCTGGAAGACGGCTTGCTGTTCAGCGGCGACCATATTTTGAACGGCAGTACCACCGTGATTGACCCACCCGATGGCGACATGACGGCCTACCTGGACTCGCTCGATGTGTTGAGCGCTGCCTGCACCGAGCACGCCATTGAATTTATTTTGCCCGCCCACGGCTACGTGATGGGGGGCACCCAGGGCGAGGCGCCCGCAGCCATCGCGCACCTGAAGGCGCACCGCCTGAAACGCGAGGCCAAAATCCTCAAAGCCATGCAAGCCCAGCCCCAGGGCACGCTCGATGACTGGGTGGCGCTGGCCTACGACGACGTGCCACCGCGTCTGTGGCCAGTGGCCAAACGCTCGCTCATGGCGCATGTGGACCGGCTCAACAGCCTGCAGGGTTAACATCCCACCCCAATGATTCCCAATAAAAAACAAACTACACCGCCCGCGCGCACCGATGAACGCCTGGCCAAACGCGTGGCTGAGATGGTGCCCTGCTCGCGCCGCGAAGCCGAACAGTACATCTCGGGTGGCTGGGTCAGCGTCAACGGGAAAACCGTTGAAGAACCGATGTTTCGGGTGGCCGACCACAAAGTCACCATCGACCCCGATGCCAGCCTGATGGAAGTCAGTGATGTCACCTTGTTACTCAACAAGCCGCCGGGGTTTGATGCCACTGCGGAACTGGGCGAGGCCAACAAACGCGTCAAGCCCGCGCAACAACTCCTCAAACCAGAGACTCACGCCGCAGACGACGCCTCGGGCGTGCGCCTACTTAAGCGCCATTTTTCCAACCTGGAGTCCACCGTAGAGCTGGAAACCGGCGCCAGTGGTCTGGTGATCTTCACGCAAGACTGGCGCATTTTGCGCAAGCTAACCGAAGACGCGGGCGTGCTGGAGCAAGAGGTGATTGTTGAAATCAAGGGCGAAGTGCCCCAAGCCAGCCTGGACCGCCTCAACCACGGCCTGGCCTCTGACGGACGCCCCCTGCCCCCGGTCAAGGTGAGTGTGAACAGCAACGCAGAGGGCTCCTCCAAGCTGCGCTTTGCCATCAAGGGCGTTCACCCAGGCCTGATTGCTTACCTGTGCGAGCGCATGGGGTTTGAGATTTTGAGCATGAAACGCATCCGGGTGGGCCGCGTGTCGCTGTCGCAACTGGCCCTGGGCCAATGGCGCTACTTGGCACCTTACGAGCGTTTTTAAAACGTTCTCTGGCCGCCTCAGGCCGTAAAGAGCTGCGCCCGCGCGGCATCGGTGATGGCCACCACGCACGGGTGCGTGATGCGCCGCTCGACCGAGACCGCAAAAAACTCTTCCACCAACTCATCGCTGCGCCCAATCACCTCCACGCCAAACTGCGCCACGGTTTCAGCCTCTAAAACGCTGGGGGCCATGAATACACCGCGCCCCTCGCGGCCAAAGGCGGTCATCAAGGCGCCATCGTCAAACTCGCCAACAATGCGAGGATGAATTTGATGTGCGGTAAGCCAGCCTTCAAGTTGCTGGCGCACGGAGGCCGCAGCGCCTTGGATCAGCATGGGCATGCCGCTTAAGCACTGGGGAAACGCGCCTTTGAGCTGGGCTTTGAGTTGGGGTGCGGCAAAAAAACTCATGGTGGTGCTGCCCAGCGGGTGGTTGAAGGCTTTGACGCTCATGCGCCTTGACATGGGTTCATCGGCGATCACCAGGTCCAGGCGCTGCAAAGCCAGTTGCGCCAAAAGGTCCGGGAACTTGCCCTCACTGCAAATGAGGCGCACCGGCTCGGCCACCGACAAGGCCGGCTCCAGCAGCCGATACGCCACTGATTTGGCCACTGAATCTGCCACCCCCACCCGAAAGTCCAGCACCCGCCGGCCACCGCGCGCCTCTCGAACCACAGCCTCCAACTCGGCCCCCAGCGAAAATATCTGGTCGGCATAGCCCAGCGCCACACGCCCATCGTCGGTCAGCTCCAAATTGCGGCCGCTCTTGCGAAACAGCTTGTGACCCAGCCAATCTTCCAACAACTTGATCTGCCCGGACAGCGTTTGCGGCGTGGTGTGCAACTGCTCGCCGGCCCGCATGATGCCGCCGGCTTTGGCCGTGACCCAAAAATAATGCAGATGCTTGAAATTCATCACTGTGTCCTTGTTTCACTGGGCTTATAAAGGCTTGGTAAAAGTGTCCAGGCCAAAATACTTCGAAATTATCGAAGTTTAATTGTTAAAAATACGAATTTACACGAAGTAAATTGAACTATATAGTCCAAACTTATTCACAATTAGTGAACTAGATAGGAGATTGACTCATGCGATTAAGTACCAAAGGTAGATTTGCCGTCACGGCCATGATTGATGTGG
>CAIMHL010000487.1 GCA_903840825.1 uncultured beta proteobacterium | reverse complement strand
CGCCAGCACCTTGGGTAAAGAGGGTAATGTCCAGCGTATCCCCCAGCAGTTCTGCCGCGTGTTCTGCAGCGCTCAATTCACCCAGGATGAGCAACTTGCCCGCGCTTTTGTACGTGACGGTGGCTACCGGTTCAGGCAGTGGCAGATGCGCTGCGGCCAATAAAGCAGCAATTTTTGGCCCAGCCTGGGGGGCGTCCCTGCTCCAGCCGCCTGTCTCCCTGATGTTCACAAAGCGCAAGGGTGACTCAGTGAAGCCCTTGGTCTTGCTTGCCGTGTCGGCCAGTTCTGAAAAAAGTCTTTTTTCCTGGGTGCAGGCCACCACCAACTCGTCGCCCGCATTCAGGGCAGATAAAAAACTACTCGCTTCTCGGCGGCACAGGGCTGAATGAAGTGTCAGGTTCTCATTCAGTGCGGCGCCCAGGCTCTTCGCATCCAGCGGCATTGTTTGGTTGCAATCGCAAATCAGTGTGGTCATGGTCGGGGCTCTGGTCTTGGGGCCGTGTTGGCGTGGGGTTGTTGAGGCTTGTGGGCACAGTGCTTAGTTCTGGCTTGTTGACGTTCGCTTCGTCTTCAAACAAGTTCAAAAATTGGGCGCCGACCATTTGACGTAGCATGGCTTGCGGCAAGGGATCCGGCTTTGAGTAGTCGTCGATGTAAATATCGAGTTGGTCCATCACGTTGTAATGCGGATCGGTAAAGAGCTTTTTCATGGCGGCGTTGCGTACATCGGGTGCAACGTCGCGGCCCATGAATGGGCTGAAGTCTGATGCCTGAGTGAGCAACTCAACCTCTTTGTGGGTTGGCGGGGGCAGAGCTTTAGGCGCAGTTTCAGGGGGCTTGGTGAGCGCGGCCGATGAGGCAGGTGTGCCTGGTGGGGCTGGGGTAGGCGGGTTTTGTGCCGGCACAACGGCTGCTTGCCTAATTGGTTCTTCAACCAATTTGCCTTCGCGTACGGCTTGTTTGCGCTGCGACCAGCGTCCCAAAAATCCATCAGCCACGGGCACCTCCCGATTTTTTCTCTGTACTGACCGAGGTAGGGTTACCAAAGCGATCGGTCAAACTGCGAAAGCTTTCAGGACGTTTTCGGCGTCTGGGTTCTTCTACAAAATGAGCCGCGACAAATGTCTTCAGCCACTGCACAACCCCAAGGTCAGCAGGGATTTGTTCCACTGTTTCCTGGGCATCCAGCCAACGGCCTGCATCGTAATAACTCAGGCTGACGGCCTCTGGCCGGGCAATGGGTTCGTCCGTTATTTGTGGCTCTTCTTCCATGCGCCACAAGACAAACCAGCCGGGTGCCTGCGTGGTGGCGTTTAGGTAATAACCCTCGGCGTCGTCCTTGAATAATTTGACGGTGAAGTCGGGGTGTAGCCAATGCTCCTCTGACTCCGTCTTGAACAAGCGCCTTGGCGATGCACCGTAACCGTCCTCGTGCGGTACGACATCTGCCAATACCCAACGCCAGGTTTGCCAACGCGCCATCGGTCCTGTGATGCGTTCTCGGCGCATTACAACAGCCACTTTCATTTCATCATCAAATTTCGTCATTGGGGTGAATGTAACGGATTCAAAATGCACGCACCAAATAATTTTTTTCAAAATCGATTTATCGTTTGATCGGTGCCTGACTTCAAGTTATTCCTAATTGAATATGATTTTCAGATGTAAAGTCCGTCACTGCGTTGACGATGCTATTTGCCACGCTAACCGAGCCATTGCGGTGTAATTTTTTAATCAGGAGAAAACCCTTTGACGCCCCATTCTGATTTCTGGGTGAGCTGTGGCTACCCCTTGTTGGGTAAAAATAACGAGGGTCACCTGATCGTCACTGACGATTTTTTGCGCCACTTGCTACAACGGCCCGAGGTAGCTCCTATTTCGACCTCGTGTGCCTTTGAATTGGCGATTCATGAGCGCCTTTTGATAAAACCGCGGTGTGACATTACCCCTGTTGAGTTAGGGGTAATTCAAGACCGCGATGCTGCTGATAACTATGCCGTTTGGCTCCGATTCAGGGCGCGATTGCTTGCATTGCCGACCCTGGAGGCCAGTTACCTGGCCTTGTTTCGTGGCGAAGGCGTGGATGTTGCTCCGGTGTTGGTTCAGCACATGACACAAGTGCTGTTGCGCCATGTGCTGGGTGCCAACGCGACGCCTTTGGAGGCTCGAGCCGCCGAGATGCTTTTCAGAACCCAGAAAATTTCGGTGCTAGAGGAAGGCGCCGTCATGGCCGCCGACGACGAAACCGTTGAACGCCACGCCCTGTCTGGCGGGTTTGGCACTATTGGCGAGTTACTCAAAGAGGGTGGTGTCCCCCTGAGAAGTGTTGACCTGGATGTACTGGGGCCTGACAACGCTGACGTTTATTGGCAGCGCAGCGACTATTTCGATCTGGTGTTGAGCCTCAACCACGGCCAACCATCTCTTGATGCGCTGTGCCGCGTGCTGGAACGCTGGATAGCCCACTTTTTAAAATTGGATGTGCGCATTCAAACTGACCGTGAAATTGTGGATGAGCACTGGGTCTGGCATGTGGGTCTAGACGCACAGGCCAGTGCTATCCTGAATGACCTTTACACCGGAGCCGAGGTGGACGAACAACGTCAGCAGCGTCTGATGTGCCTGTTCAAGTTGGTTTTTGTCAATCCGACAGACATGCTGGCCTCAGTGGCGGGGCGACCGGTTTATCTGGCGATGGCCATGGACGAGCAGGGCCGTCTTAAACTGAAACCTCAAAATTTATTGTTGAACTTGCCGTTGGCAAGGCGCTCATGAACACGGATCAAAAGGAGGGGTCGTTGATTAATCCCAGTGAAATTACCGGTCTTATTTTGGCTGGCGGTCGCGGCTCCCGCATGGGCGGGGTCGATAAAGGTCTGCAAAACTTCAACGGACTGCCGCTGGCACTTCACACGCTGACGCGTTTACAAATGGGGGGTGGAGTGGGGCAGATCATGATCAACGCCAACCGCAATTTGTCGGCTTACGAGTCCTTTGGCGCCTCAGTCTGGCCCGATGGTCTGGCTGACTACGCTGGGCCCCTGGCCGGCTTCCTGACTGGCCTTGAACGCTGCGAAACACCTTTTTTGGTCACTGCACCCTGCGACACGCCGCTGCTTCCCCTTGATCTGGTGCCCCGTTTGGCCGCAGCCCTGGAGGCTGAAGACGCTGACATAGCCATGGTTATGGCACCCGAAGTGAACGCTCAAGGCCAAGTGCAGGTCCGCAGCCAGCCGGTCTTTTGCATGATGCGCGTGGACTTAATGGAAAGCCTGGTTAAATTTACCAGTGAGGGTGGCCGCAAGATCGATGCTTGGACTGCGCTGCACAAAACCGTGATGGTGCCTTTCAACCTGCCGGGCGACGACCCGCGTGCATTTTGCAACGCCAACACCTTGGCTGAATTAAGACAGTTGGAAACTCCCCTAGCTTGATGGTTTGAAAGCGCATTTTGTTGCGCTGCATCATTTAGTTATTGAATCAAGTCATGTTTTGAATCAATTGGACGTGTGTTAGTTGACGCATTGATACTCGCCTATCGCCGCAACGAGCGATAAGTCAGTAACAAAAACTCAGGAAACACGCATGTCAACTATTACTTCAGGCATTTTGGACAAGGAGCGGATTATTGCCGGCCCCGGCTTTAACCGCTGGCTTGTACCGCCTGCCGCTTTGGCCATTCATTTATGCATCGGCATGGCCTATGGTTTTTCCGTGTTTTGGCTTCCCCTCTCCAAGGCGCTGGGCATCAAGGACGCGATCAAGTGCGGCCCTGAGGTCGGATTTTTCGCTCAACTTTTCACCACCACCTGCGACTGGCAAATCTCCACGCTGGGCTGGATGTACACCTTGTTCTTTGTCTTGCTGGGCTCCAGCGCTGCCATTTGGGGCGGCTGGTTGGAGCGTGCCGGTCCACGCAAAGCCGGCGTGGTGGCGGCATGCTGCTGGTGCGGGGGCATGTTGCTGTCAGCACTGGGCGTTTATACGCACCAGTTTTGGTTGATGATTTTGGGCTCTGGGGTGATTGGCGGCATTGGCTTGGGCTTGGGTTATATCTCGCCGGTGTCTACCTTGATTAAGTGGTTTCCCGACCGCCGTGGCATGGCCACCGGCATGGCCATCATGGGCTTTGGCGGCGGCGCGATGATTGGTTCCCCCCTGGCGGCTGACCTGATGAAGCACTTTGCCTCGCCAACCAGCGTGGGCGTGATGCAGACCTTTGTCGTGATGGCGTTGATTTACTTTGTGTTCATGATGGCGGGCGCCTTTGGTTACCGCGTGCCTGAGACCGGCTGGAAGCCTGCGGGCTGGACACCACCGCCTGCTGCAGCCAATGCCATGATCACGCAGCGTCACGTTCACGTTAGCAAGGTCTGGGGCATTCCCCAGTTTTGGCTGATCTGGATGGTCTTGTGCATGAACGTGAGCGCCGGTATTGGCGTCATCGGCATGGCCTCGCCTATGCTGCAAGAAGTGTTTGGCGGCTCACTCATTGGTGTGGCCAAGAAGTTTGGTGAGCTTGACAAAGCGCAACTCGCCGCCATTGCCAGTGTGGCCGCAGGCTTTACAGCGCTGCTGAGTTTGTTCAACATTGGGGGGCGCTTCTTTTGGGCCAGCTTGTCCGATAAATTGGGCCGCAAACTGACCTACGTGGTGTTCTTTGTGTTGGGTGGCGTGCTGTATTTCAGCGTTCCGGGCAGTGCCGCTGCGGGCAGCATTGTGCTGTTTGTCTCGGCCTTTTGCATTATTTTGAGCATGTACGGCGGTGGCTTTGCCACGGTGCCCGCTTACCTGGCGGACCTGTTTGGCACGCAAATGGTGGGCGCGATTCATGGCCGCTTGCTCACCGCTTGGGCCACAGCGGGCGTGCTAGGCCCGGTGGTGGTGAACTACATGCGCGAGTACCAGTTGGGCTTGGGCTTGCCGCGTGAGCAGGTTTACAACCAGACCATGTACATCCTGACCGGCATGTTGGTGGTGGGCCTGATTTGCAACCTGATGGTCAAACCTTTGGCTGACAAATGGTTCATGACCGATGAGGAACTGGCGGTTGAAAAACGTCTGGCCCATGAAAAAGCCGCTGCCTCGGTGGTGGTGCGCGGTGTCAATGGTGGTGCTGACTCAGTCAGCCCTGCCTTGGTGGCGATGGCTTGGGCTGCAGTGGGCATTCCATTGGCTTGGGGTGTTTACCGCACCCTGCAAAGCGTGGCCAAGTTTTTTGCCTGATCGTTAACTGTTAGCAACATGCGCCGTGCCTCAAAGGGTGCGGCGCTAGATGAAAAATTCATGAATCCATCCGGTCAAACCAGCTCCTCGCCCATTGTGGCCACCCTGTCTGTGGACGATATGCGCGAGCGCATTCGGCGCAAAAGCAAACTCAAAGGCCGACAAGCCGATGATGACTCGGTGCGCGATGTTCGGGCGCTCATTGGCGCTGCGCCGCACAGGCGGGATTTGCTGATAGAGCACCTGCACCAACTCAACGACGCCTACCGCGGTTTGCACGACCACCATTTGGTGGCATTGGCCAAAGAGATGAACATCCCCATGGCCGAGGTGTACGAGGTGGCCACCTTCTACCACCACTTTGAAGTGTTGCGGGGCGACGAACAAGGCCCGGCCTTGACGGTGCGGGTGTGCAACGGCCTCAGTTGCGAGCTGGCGGGTGCGAATGATTTGCTGGCCCGCCTGCCTGCTATTTTGGGTACGGACGCGGTACACGTCATTGCGGCCCCCTGCGTTGGGCGATGTGAGCAGGCGCCGGTGGCAGTGGTGCATCAGTCGCCGGTGCTGTTTGCCACGGTTGAATCTGTAGAATTTATGGTTAATTCGGCTGTAAGCCAACAGCCAATTGCTACAGCAGCTATACATTTTGAAGCATCGTCGTATGCCGAAAAAAGCGTTTCGCCACCCCAACACGCCATAGAAGTGTCGCCAGCTTACGCCACCTATGACACCTACCGCGCCCATGGCGGTTACGCCCTGGCCGCTGCACTGGTCAACGGCGAGCAAGATGCTGAGGCGGTGATCAAAGCGATGGAAGACTCGGGCTTGCGCGGCTTGGGCGGCGCGGGCTTTCCCGCAGGGCGCAAGTGGCGCATTGTGCGAGACCAACCATCGCCCCGCTTGATGGCCGTCAATATTGACGAGGGCGAGCCCGGCACCTTCAAAGACCGCACCTATCTAGAGCGCGACCCGCATCGTTTTTTAGAAGGCTTGCTGATAGCCGCCCAAGTGGTCGGCATTGATGCTTGCTATATTTATTTGCGTGACGAATACCACGGCTGCCGCGAGATGCTGGAAATTGAGCTGGCCAAACTGCGTGCCAACCCACCGTGCCCGCTGCCCACCATCGAGTTGCGTCGTGGTGCGGGTGCTTATATTTGCGGTGAAGAGTCCGCCATGATTGAGAGCATTGAAGGCAAGCGCGGCGAGCCACGTATGCGCCCACCCTATATTGCGCAGGTCGGCCTGTTTGGCCGCCCCACGCTAGAGCACAACTTTGAGACCTTGTACTGGGTGCGCGACATTGTGGAAAAGGGCCCAGATTGGTTCAGCGGCTTTGGTCGTCATGGCCGCAAAGGCTTGCGCAGTTTCAGCGTGAGTGGGCGCGTCAAGCACCCCGGCGTCAAGCTCGCGCCTGCGGGCATCACGGTGCAAGAGCTCATTGAGGAGTATTGCGGCGGCATGTTGGACGGCCACACGCTCTATGCCTACTTGCCCGGCGGCGCCTCGGGCGGCATTTTGCCCGCCCGTCTGAACGATATTCCTCTGGACTTTGACACGCTGCAACCTTACGGCTGCTTTATCGGCTCGGCCGCCGTCATTGTGCTCAGCCAGCACGACCGCGCACGGGATGCGGCCCTTAACATGATGAAGTTTTTTGAGCACGAGAGCTGTGGCCAATGCACCCCATGCCGCGTGGGCACCGCCAAAGCCGTGCAATTAATGCAAGCCCCGGTGTGGGACAACAGCACCCTAGAAGACCTCAACATCGTCATGACCGACGCCTCGATTTGTGGCCTAGGCCAAGCCGCGCCCAACCCGGTGCGCTCCATTCAAAAATACTTTCCCCAAGAGGTGGCTTAAATGAACGCACCCGCCAAGCTGGCTGAAATCACGCTCAAAACGGTCGAATTCAAACTCGACGCGCAAACCATCCACGCGTTTGAGGGCGAAACTATCCTGAACGCCGCCAAGCGCCACGGCATCGACATTCCCCACCTGTGCTACACCGACGGCCTGCGGGCCGACGGCAACTGCCGCGCCTGCGTGGTGGAGATCAACGGCGAGCGCACCTTGGCGCCCAGCTGCTGCCGCAGCGCCACGGCGGGTATGCAAGTGCAAGCCAAAAGCGAGCGGGCGCTTAAAAGCCAAAAAATGGTGGTCGAGATGCTGCTCTCCGACATGCCCGATGTGGGCTACAAGTGGAGCGAGACGGATGAGACCCAGCAACACGGCGAACTCAGCGACTGGGCTAACCGCCTGGACGTGACGGTGCGCCCACAGCTCAAAGCCCTGCGCCGCCAGCAGCCCAAGGCGGATATGTCGCACCCCGCGATGGCGGTTAATTTGGATGCCTGCATCCAGTGCAACCGCTGCGTGCGGGCGTGCCGCGAAGAGCAGGTCAACGATGTTATTGGCTTCGCGCTGCGCGGTGCCCACAGTGAAATTGTGTTTGATCTGAACGACCCCATGGGGGACAGCACCTGTGTGGCCTGCGGCGAATGTGTGCAAGCCTGCCCGACCGGCGCCTTGATGCCCAAAACGCAAGTGGGCTCGCAAATTGTTGACAAAAAAGTGGACTCGGTGTGTCCGTTTTGCGGGGTCGGTTGCTTGCTGACCTACAACGTCAAAGACAACAAAATTGTCAGTGTGGATGGGCGCGATGGCCCGGCCAACCACAACCGCTTGTGCGTCAAAGGCCGCTTTGGTTTTGACTACGCCCACAGCCCCCAGCGCCTCACCGTGCCTTTGATCCGCAAAGCCGGCGTGTCCAAAGACCCCGAAGCCTTGCAGCACCTGAACCGCGACTCCGCCGACTGGTCCGCCGTGTTCCGCGAAGCTACTTGGGAAGAGGCACTGGCCCTGAGCGCGGGCACGCTCAAAGACCTGCGCGACACCCATGGCAAAAAATCACTGGCGGGTTTTGGTTCGGCCAAAGGAAGCAACGAAGAAGCCTACCTGTTCCAAAAACTGGTGCGCACCGGTTTTGGCTCCAACAATGTCGACCACTGCACCCGCCTGTGCCACGCCTCCAGCGTGGCTGCCTTGCTTGAAGGCGTCGGCTCGGCCGCAGTCAGCAACCAGGTCAACGATGTTGAGCACGCCGGCCTGATCTTTGTGATCG
>CAIMHL010000486.1 GCA_903840825.1 uncultured beta proteobacterium | reverse complement strand
CTAAGGCTTCATTTTGATGACGTACAACGACCTTTTTCCTGCCTGGACATCAATTTGACATATTGAGCCGTTAACTTCAGTCCATCAAACAGGAGTTTTCATGGTTGCTGCCGTCAGTATCAAATCACTTAACAAAACATTTTCCAGTGGCCGAAGAGCGCTGCAAGAGATCAACATCCACATTGAAGCCGGTGAGATGGTGGCGCTGATCGGAGCCTCAGGGTCAGGAAAGTCAACCCTGCTCAGGCACATGGCGGGTTTGATGGCGGGTGATGCTCTGGGTCAGGGGGCCATTGAAATTCATGGTCAAACTATCCAGGCTCAGGGGAAAATTGCTCAGGATATAAGAAAGACACGCTCCGGTGTCGGCTTTATCTTTCAACAGTTCAATTTGGTTGATCGATTGCCCGTTATTGTCAACGTGCTTGCAGGTACCCTGCACAGAATCCCGCTGTGGCGCAGCTTGTTGCGCTGGTTCACCCAATCAGAATTGGCGCAAGGCATTGAGGCGCTCAAGCGTGTGGGCATTGAGGAGTGCAGCTTTCAACGGGCCTCCACACTTTCAGGCGGACAACAACAGCGCGCGGCTATCGCCAGGGCACTGGTTCAAGGCGCCAAAGTGATTCTTGCAGATGAGCCCATTGCATCACTCGACCCAGAATCCTCCCGCAAAGTCATGGATATTTTGGCTAAGGTCAACCGGGAAGACAAATGCACGGTGGTGGTGTCACTGCACCAGGTTAACGTGGCCATGAAATACTGCCCACGCACCATTGCCCTGAATCAGGGGCGAGTGGTCTATGACGGCCCCTCATTGGCCCTGACACCCACGCTGCTTCGTGCGCTTTATGGTGCTGATGCTGACGACATCCTGGCACTGGGAGACCATATTTCAAGCCTTCAGGATGCAAAAACACCGGTACCACATTTGGTGCATTCATCACATGCAGGCCAACGCGAATTACTGGCGTTTGCTGCGTAATTCATTCATATTTTTTTAAACTTAACTAGACGCTAACTTCATGAAAAAATTACTCATCGGTCTTGTAGGCGCTGCCTTAATCACCTTTAACGCCGCGATGGCGCAGGAACTCAAAGAAATTAATTTTGGCATTATTTCAACAGAGTCATCTCAGAATCTAAAGTCTGACTGGCAGCCTGTTCTCGATGACATGGCTAAAAAAACAGGCATGAAGATAAATGCTTTCTTTGCCTCGGACTACGCCGGCATCATTGAAGGTATGCGCTTCAACAAAGTTCACGTGGCCTGGTTTGGCAACAAGTCGGCCATGGAAGCTGTTGACCGCGCTAGCGGCGAAGTCTTTGGACAAATGGTGAATGCCGATGGGACTCAAGGGTATTACTCTCACCTGATCGTGCACAAAGACAGCCCGCTCAAATCGCTTGATGACATGCTGAAACAAGGAAAAAACCTATCGTTTGGCAACGGCGATCCTAACTCTACATCCGGCTTCCTGGTGCCTAGTTATTATGTTTTTGCACAAAACAAAATTGATGCCAAATCATTTTTCAAATTAACGCGTGCTGCCAACCACGAAACCAATGCACTGGCTGTGGCCAACAAGCAGATTGATGTCGCGACCAACAACAGCGAAAACCTGGATAAATTAAAAGATCAGCTGCCTGAGAAATTCAAGGACATTCGCGTGATTTGGACCTCCCCCCTGATTCCGCTTGACCCTTTGGTTATGCGCAAAGATCTGGCTGAGGTGACCAAAGCCAAAGTTCGTGACTTCTTCTTCACCTACGGCCAAGGTGGTCCGATTGAAAAAGACAATTTATTTAAGCTCTCCAAGCTCTCAGGCTTCAAGGCCTCCACAAATGCACAACTGATCCCGATTCGCCAGCTTGAGCTCTTCAAGCTGCGCAATAAATTTGAAGGCGATGCGTCTCTGGCCATGGCTGAAAAGCAGGCCAAGTTGGCTGACGTCGATAAGCAGTTGGCAGCGCTTAGCTTACAAAAATAATTCACCCTTACTTCCCACGTCAGTTAACCCTGTAATCGTCCTGTGAACGCCCCACTTTCAACCCCCACAGCGGCCCACCCTCCTCTGGTTGCCGCGCCAGAACAAAAGAACCTCATGACGTGGATCGCCTGGGGCCTTTTGTTGGCTATGCTGGCAGGTTCGTGGGGCGGGGCTGACATGCGGCCTTTTGACCTGGTGCGCGATGCAGGAAATATGGCGACCTATGCGGCTGATTTTTTCCCGCCCAAGTTTGGTGACTGGCGCCTCTACTTGGCAGAGATGCTGATCACGCTGCAAATTGCACTGTGGGGAACCGTGCTCGCGGTCATTTTTGCAGTGCCCTTTGGCTTGCTATGTTCATCCAACATCACGCCGGCATGGGTTTACCAGCCCGTGCGTCGCCTCATGGATGCAGCACGCGCCATCAATGAGATGGTGTTTGCCATGCTATTTATTGTGGCCGTTGGACTGGGTCCCTTTGCCGGTGTACTGGCCTTGTTTGTTCACACCACAGGCGTGTTGGCCAAGTTATTTTCCGAGGCTGTTGAGTCGATAGACCCACAACCCGTCGAGGGTATTCGGGCCACGGGGGCCAATGCGCTCGAAGAAATTGTCTACGGCATCATTCCACAGGTCTTGCCCCTTTGGATTTCGTATTCACTGTACCGGTTTGAGTCCAATATTCGGTCTGCCTCGGTGGTGGGTATGGTCGGAGCCGGCGGTATTGGTGTCATCCTTTGGGAAATCATTCGCGGTTTTCAGTACGCTGAAACCTGCGCCGTGATGATCATTATTATTGTGACCGTGAGTGTCATTGATGTGGTCTCAGCGCGTATTCGAAAATCACTCATCTAAGGCCGCATCATGACCATGACTATTTCTGAAATTACTGAGCTTTACCTGGTGCACGGGTCTGATCAATACGGCGGTGAAGCGGTCAACCAACTGCAGCATGCCTTGCAATGCGCCAGCCTTGCGGAAAACTCAGGGGCATCGCCTGAGTTAATCTGCGCATCGCTCCTGCATGATTTGGGTCATTTGCTGCGCTTAAACGCCAACACTGAGCGCGACGAAGTTAGGCCTGTCACCGATGATTTGCACCAATACCTGGTGGTGCCTTTTCTTAGGGGCGTTTTCTCCGACGCGGTGATTGAGCCTATCAAACTGCATGTGGATGCGAAGAAGTACTTGTGCGCCATTGATGATGCGTATTGGTCAGGTCTTTCAGCAGCATCCCAGCACTCACTGGCCTTGCAAGGCGGCCCTTACACCTCAGATGAAGCGGCACAGTTCATCAAGCAGCCCTACGCGCCAGATGCAGTCAATTTGCGGCTTTGGGACGACCTGGCCAAGGAAGCCCAAGCAACACCCCCGCAGTGGTCGCACTATTCAGACTTGCTTGAAGGCTTAAAGCTGCAAAGCGTCAAGTAGTCGGCAAAGGCTTTTCCTGATGCTGCAAGTTCACCATCGTTGACCACTCGGTGGTGAACTTTCAACTCAGGAAACAGTTGATTGCGGGCCATGCGCTGCACAATCTTTTCACTCGTTTCACGGCCTCTGTTGATTAAGCGCGCCTCAAGCTCCTTGGGACTCACCTCAATTTGAACCACACGGATGCGTTCATGAAGCTCAAGAGTTTGAGCATGCTCGCGTGATCCATTGACCACCACCACCTGACCAGCCGCCACCAGACACGCATAGTGAAGGTCAATCCCATAATCAAAACCGTGCGCTCGCCATTGCCAGGCCAGACCGCCACTTTTTGCCAGCTTATTGAATTGATCAACTGAAATTTCATCATGATCTGAACCCACGGTTGAAGGCCTCGTCACCCATCTTCGGGAGAACACAATTTCTTTCTGACCCGATAGATGGGATTCAGCCCAACTCATGACGCTGTCTTTTCCTGCCCCGGAGGCACCGCACACGAAGACCCAGCCGCCCTTCATCCGGTCAACACCATGTCGGCTATGCGTGTAAAAGGTTGCCCTTGCTCTTCCTCTACAAAAAGACAGAGGCGGTCAAGCACCAGTGGCGCGCTTTGATTTAACTGCCCAATGGGGCTCATGGCGGCTCGAACAAGGTGATCTGCCACCTGCGGCAACACAGAACCACTCAATGTGAAGTGCAAGATGAATCTTTCCAGCACATGGGGATAGCCATAGTTATTGAGTAGAAACTGACCGCGTGTGTCTTTGGGGTCCACACGTCTGCGTGCTATCTCAAGGGCCGTCAGGGGGGCCCGAAAGTCATCAAGTCCAGTCACGCATTTTTCGGCGAGGGCAGATAGCCGAACGCTCATCGTCTGCGGAACCAACGCCACAAAATCCTTCATGGACACGGCCGACAGCGCCCCAAGCTCGACCGGTTGCAGCTGTGCAGCCAGCGTAGTCAGTCTCTGTTTCAATTCTTGTAGGCCCATATTGTCTTTGAGATAGAAGGGGGCTTTTAACGTGGCGTGAAATCCGTAGCGCCGCGGTTCTTCTGTTGCGTGTTCAAACTCTGCCGGGGTTATGTGTGCGATGTCGGGTTGCGCCAGGCGCGTGTTGTGGCCCTCATCCCGGCCGAGCCAGGACGCACCAAAGGCCCACCACGGTGACGTGGTGCAGGGTGAAAAATACACGGCATAACGCGGCTTCATAGGTCGGACCCAGGTTTAATCACCAATTGCACACGGTCGCCACAAAATATGGTTTCGCCATATTTAATGGGGACGCCGTCCATGTCTTCGTCCACACACTCAACGCACATGACAGGCCGCGAACTGGCTTGCTTGAGCAGGTGCGCGGTCTCTTCGTTAGGCATTTGTGTAGTCACCAGACTTTTGACACGAACGTAATCCTCAACACCAAAAAATTTTAAGATGTCGGTGGTTCGCTGCCCTGCTTTGAGCATGTCAAGCAAGCCCGAGAATCGCGCTGCAGGGTAATACGCGGTCTCTAATCCAACCGGTTTGTCATTGGCCTCATCGAGGGTCTGCACCATCAACACAGGCTCAGCTGGCGATAAGCCAAGGCCCCGCGCTACCCGCTCGGGTGCCGCCAACTCTCGCGCTGTCAGCAACTGCTTGCTGGGCAACAAGCCCTGGCTCAACAAGTTCTCACTAAATCGGGTTCGCCGGGACAAGGCGTAATCCAACAACTCATGCTGAACAAAAGTGCCCTTGCCTGGCTCAATACGCACCAGACCCTCGTTTTGTAACGCGGCCACTGCTTGGCGCAGGGTGTGGCGATTGACGGCAAAACGGGCTGAGAGTTCAACTTCACCGGGTAGTCGTCCCGATTCTGCATAAACCCGATCCTTGATTTCCGAGGTCAGCGTCTCGGCAATTTGCCGCCACACGGTGACGCCGCTTCGCCGTCCGGGACTGCTTGATACAAGTTGTGAATATGTCATGGTGCTTTGCCTGCTTCAGTGGCTAGACTGTAGCCACCTATTTAGACATCTGTATGACAGTTTCTTCGTGATGCAATTTTTTGCGCGCAGGCCAACGCGACCACACCGACCACACTTAATGCGATCAGCACTGAAATTCCCGTTGAATACCCGGTGGCGGGCGACCACAACAAGCCCAACATCAAGGGCGCACTCGCCCGAGCCAAAGCAATAGGCAAGCCCAACACCCCATTGAGTGATGCTACATTTTCTTGGCTAACGTACTGGGCAATGGCCGTGCCTTTGACGATGGTGATCATGCCGTTGCCCAAGCCAAACAGAAGGATGAAAAACAATACGGCCCACAGGTGTTTGTCGCCCAACAGAGGGGCGATCAGCAACAAACAAAGACCGGTTGGAATTAGCAGGGGGATGACGCGATTGGCCGTATCAAGGTCAAAATGATGCTCGAAAAAATACAGCAGCAATCGCCCCAATACCTGTATGACGCCAATGCTTGCCGGTATGGCAATCACCCAAGTTTCATTCAGCCCATTTTCTCTGAGCAGGCTGACCATGTGGGCAGGCAATGCGGCCGTCACGGCCATCATCAGGACCACGAAACAAGCAATCAACAAAAACGGGGCTTTCCAGATAAATTCAGCGAACCCTTTGCCCTTCTTGCCATCCATTTTCTCTTTGGTGCGCAATGGCTTGGGAGCCTCTCTGAGGACGACGGTGTGCAGGGGGAAACAAACCATCAAGTGAAAACAGGCCAGGCAAAGCATCGCCGAGCGCCAACCCCAACCAGAGATTAGCCAGGCAGTCAGTGGTAAAAATACGGTGCTCGCCAAGCCGCCCAAAAAAGTCATGGTGATGATGGCGCGGCGAAAATCCACAGGGAATCGACGGGTGACGACCGCGAAGGCCGGTGAGTAGAGCACAGCGGCCATCGCGACCCCCAGCCCGGCCCAGACGGCATAAAAGCCCACAATGCCTGTCACCTGACTGTGCAGCACCAAACACACGCCCGCCAACAAAGACCCTCCAGACATCACCACGCGTTCATACCCCCGGTCAATCAAGCGACCCACCGGGTAGGCCAGCAGCCCTTCCACCAAGAGTGCCAAACTGAAGGCGACAGAGGATTGCGCCCTGCTGATATTCAACTCGCGCTCAATCGGAAGCATGATCAATGCAAAAGTATAAAAAATACTGCCCCAGCTGATCAACTGCCCCAGAGACAACCAGCCGACCGTGTGTTTACTTCTCATGGTGCTCAACCCAAAGACCGATTTTTGCAGTCATACCAATTAACTGCCGCAGGAGAAAGTGTCATAAATATTTCATGTTGCTGAGGTGAACTAGACCTTATGCATCCCCATTAATGATGATGTTAATGCCCTCTTTTAACTTTAGCGACTGATTTAGACATCCGTATGACAAGTCAAACTTTATCAAACCCGGCGCTTGACAGAAAGGCCTGGCTTGCCGTGCTGGCGCGGTCAAGCTGGCAGCAATTGGTGGCCCATAAGCCGAGTCCAGAATCCCTGATTAACTTACAACAGGTTCGCCCCCCTGAGGTTGGCATGGTGATGCTGCGGGGTCGGGTGGGTGGCACTGGCAATCCGTTCAACCTAGGCGAAGCCACCGTAGTTCGCAGTGCCGTGCGCCTGGGCGAGGGGCCCTTGGGTGTCTCCTATGCCCTGGGCCGCGACAAGCGCCGCAGTGAGTTGGCCGCCCTCTTTGATGCCTTGCTGCAAGACCCGTTGCACCACACGTCCTTGATGCACGCCCTGATTACACCCTTGGCGCAGGCGCAGGCACAGGCCAGTGCGGCTATCCAAAACAAGATGGCCAGCTCGAAGGTTGAGTTTTTTACATTTGTACGAGGTGAAGCATGAATCATATGAACACACTCGCGGCCGGATTAACGGACAGCGTGCATGACACGCAGCAGGCGTTTCGTTGGGTGCTGGATGCCTTGTCACGACCTGGACAAGCACAGGCACTGGGCGCTGCGTTACCGGGTGTCCCCCTGGGCGGCGCCTTGGCCCGCCTCTTACTCAGCCTGTGTGACGATGAAACCCCGGTCTGGTGGCAAGGCGATGCACAAGCGCTTCAAAACTGGTTGCGCTTTCACACGGGTGCCACGGTGGCGGCAGACAAAACTAAAGCGGCCTTTGCCGTGATCACTCAGCTTGATGACGCCTTGGCGCTCAATGAATTCGCACTCGCAACGGCTGAGTTTCCTGAACGCTCAAGCACGCTGCTGATTGAGCTACCCGCACTCTCAGGCGGGCCGGACCTTGATTGGCAAGGCCCGGGCATCGCCAATGTCCAGCGTGTGAGCTTGCAAGGCTTGTCCGCAGATTTCTGGCTGCAGTGGCAATCCAACCATTCTCTGTTCCCCCAAGGGGTAGACATTATTTTCACCTGCGGCGATTCTGTGCTGGGCTTGCCCCGCACCACGCGCGTTTCACAAATGGAAGGAGTCTGACATGTACGTAGCTGTCAAAGGCGGGGCTGCTGCCATCGAGAGTTCATGGCGTTTGCTGGATGATCAGAGGCGGGGCGATACGGGCATTGCGGCGCTCACCGTTGCACAGATTCAGGAACAACTCTCATTGGCGGTTGACCGCGTGATGAGCGAGGGCTCCCTGTTTGATCCGGAGTTGGCTGCCCTGGCCATCAAACAATCCAGCGGCGATTTGGTAGAAGCCATTTTTCTGCTGCGTGCTTACCGCACTACCTTGCCGCGGCTAGGCTATAGCGAGCCACTGGACACCGCGCGCATTACTTTGCTAAGGCGAATTTCTGCCACGTTCAAAGAAGTCCCTGGCGGACAACTATTAGGACCTACTTACGACTACACCCAGCGCCTGCTGGACTTTGCACTGTTGGCGGAAGAGGGGTACCGTGAAGCCCCATTGCCGGGCAATCACCCAACGCATGTCGCAGTGCAAGCCAGCGATACCGCGCCCAGTAGCACCTCGTCCATCGTGCCGCGAATCAACGACCTTCTGGCGCGCGAGGGCCTGCTGGAAACACCGCAGCCTGAAATGGCAGCCCCGCCGGGTGACCTAACGCGAGACCCCCTGATGTTCCCCGCTGACCGAGCCCTGCGCCTGCAAGCACTGGCCCGTGGTGATGAAGGTTGGTTACTGGCCATGGGCTACTCAACCCAGCGCGGCTATGCCAACTCGCACCCCTTTGCAGGCGAGATCAGACGTGGCTTTGTCAGCGTAGAACTGGTGCCCGATGAGCTGGGGTTTGAGATTGATATAGGCGATTTGGAGATCACCGAGTGCCAGATGATCAATCAGTTCAGCGGCAGCCGCGACGTGCCGCCCCAATTTACCCAAGGCTACGGTCTGGCCTTTGGCGGTTCTGAGCGCAAAACCATGGCCATGGCCTTGGTGGACCGGTCCCTGCGCGCCGATGAACTGGGCGAAACAAAAGTGGCGCCTGCACAAGATGCCGAGTTTGTGCTGTCCCATGCGGACAACGTAGAAGCCTCAGGCTTTGTTCAACACTTGAAGCTCCCCCATTACGTGGACTTTCAAGCCGAATTGGAGTTGGTCAGAAAGTTACGCCAGTGTCACGCTACGGCCAAGAAGGAAGCCCCATGATCGATTCAAACTACAACTTCGCCTTTCTGGACGAACGAACCAAGAAGAGGATTCGTCGGGCCCTGCTTAAAGCAGTGGCTGTGCCAGGCTACCAAGTCCCCTTTGGCTCGCGCGAGATGCCCTTTGCTTATGGTTGGGGCACCGGCGGCGTGCAAATTACCGCCAGCATCATCGGCCGCGAGGATGTGCTCAAGGTCATCGACCAGGGAGCAGATGACACCACCAACGCGGTCAATATCAGGCGATTTTTTGCTCGCACGACGGGCGTGAAAACCACCGAAAAAACGGCGGAGGCCACGCTTATTCAAACCCGCCACCGCATTCCTGAGTTGCCATTGACGGCGTCTCAAATTCTGATTTATCAGGTCCCCATGCCTGAGCCACTCTCCAAACTAGAGCCCAGTCGCCAGGAAACCATCAAGATGCACGCCCTCTCAGAGTATGGCTTGATGCACGTTCGTCTTTATGAGGACATCGCTCAACTGGGCGCGATCACACGGGCTTATGACTACCCGGTGATGGTGAACGAGCGCTACCTGATGTCCCCCTCGCCCATCCCCAAGTTCGACAACCCAAAAATGCACATGAACCCGGCTTTGCAACTCTTTGGCGCAGGCCGCGAAAAGCGGCTCTACGCGATACCGCCCTACACCCCAGTTCGCAGCCTTGATTTTGAGGATCATCCGTTTGAGATTCAGCGCTGGGACCATGCCTGCGCCTTGTGCGGCTCTGCTGAGAGTTACCTCGACGAGATGATTGTGGACGACGCGGGAAGTCGGCTGTTTGTATGCTCGGACAGCGATTACTGTGAAGAGCGCCGCGCGGCAGGGCACGTCGGCGGGCAGCAAGCCGTGCAACTTAAAGATGCGCTGGCAACAACGCTTGACAGCACCTTGACGACCCATGGGGAGGCGGCATGAAATCACCCGTGTTGTTATCGGCCAGACAGGTCGGGAAATATTTTATTCACCAGGGCCAGCCCCGCTGGGCTTGTCGCGGGGTCAGCTTTGACTTGTACCCGGGTGAAGTATTGGCGGTGGTGGGCGAGTCTGGCTCTGGCAAGAGTACCTTGTTGCGCTTGCTGGCTGCGCGCCATGCCTGTGATGAGGGGTCGGTGCATTACGACGTAAAAACAGAAACTGCCAGCGAGCCATCAGGCCTGCTCGATCTGGCGAATATGTCTCAAGCGCGCCTGCGCTGGTTGGCGCGCACAGACTGGGGTTTTGTTGAGCAGCATGCACGCGATGGGCTGCGCATGAACGTCTCAGGCGGCGCCAATATTGGCGAGCGGCTGATGGCCCTGGGTGCTAGGCATTACGAAAATCTGCGCAGCGAGGCTATCAATTGGATGCAGCGCGTTGAGCTTGATACCAGCCGTATTGATGACCTGCCGGCCACCTACTCAGGCGGCATGCAGCAAAGGCTGCAAATTGCACGCAACCTGGTGACGCACCCGCGCCTTGTTTTTATGGACGAACCCACCACCGGCTTGGATGTATCGGTGCAAGCGCGCTTGCTCGATTTGTTGCGCGAATTGGTCGATGAATTGCAACTGGCCGCCGTCGTGGTCACCCACGACCTGGCTGTGGCACGCCTGCTGGCCCAGCGCATGCTGGTGATGAAGGATGGTTGCGTGGTGGAGCAAGGTTTGACGGATCGTCTGCTGGACGACCCGCAACACCCGTACACCCAGTTGCTGGTCTCCTCGGTTTTGACACCCTGAACTTCTCACACGCCTATCTATATGAACCTTGCACTTGAAACGACCGCTTTGTCAAAAACCTTTACCCTGCACGGACGGGGCGGCCTGCAATTACCTGTTTTCTCAGGGATCAACCTGCAGGTACATGCCGGTGAGTGCCTGGCCCTGACGGGTCACTCGGGCAGCGGGAAAAGCTCTTTGCTGCGCTGCTTGTATGGCAACTACGGCGCCACCGATGGCGATGTGCGCATCCAGCATCAAGGCGAATGGGTGAGCCTGGCCAAGGCTGAGGCGCGTGATGTGTATGACGTACGCCGCCGCACACTGGGCTATGTCTCGCAGTTTTTGCGCGTAATTCCCCGCGTCTCCACGCTTGACATCGTCGCCGACCCGCTGCGCCGTCTCGGCGTTGGCGCCGAGGAGGCCCGCGCCCGTGCTGCCCAGTGGTTGCAGCGCTTGAACTTGCATGAGCATTTGTGGCACCTGCCACCGGCCACTTTTTCGGGCGGTGAGCAGCAACGAGTCAACATTGCCCACGGCATGATCGCTGATTCGCCGGTGCTGCTACTCGATGAGCCCACGGCCTCTTTAGACGCGGACAACAGGCGTGTGGTGGTAGACCTCATTCAGGCGGCGCGTGCCAAGGGCTGCGCCATCGTGGGCATTTTTCATGACGATGAAGTGCGCCATGCCGTCGCTACCCGCTGCTTTGATGTTGAGCAATTTAAAAACCCAATTTGATTATCAAGAAAGTTACGCCATGAACCAACGCATTATTAAAAACGCCCGCATCGTTGCGGCAGATGAAGAATTTACAGGCACTGTGCTGATTGAAGAAGGCTTCATTCGTGCCGTCGACCGGGGCAACACCGCAGCGCTGGGCGCAGAAGACTGGGCCGGCGACTGGCTCATGCCCGGCCTTGTGGAACTGCACACCGACAACCTGGAAAAACATCTTTCCCCCCGGCCCGGTGTTTTATGGAACCCCCATGCTGCCATGACGGTGCATGACGCCCAATGTGCGGCGGCAGGCATCACCACCGTGCTCGATTCTGTCGTGATTGGTGACCTCGATGAAGGCGGTGCCCGTAGCCAGACGCAGCACACCTCGATTGCCGCCTTGCACGATTGCAACGACGAAGGCCTGATGCGCGTGGAACATCTGCTGCACTTGCGCTGCGAGGTGTCGGCACCCGACATTTTGGAGGTTTTCCACCAATACCAAAACGACTCGCTCCTGCGACTCGTCAGCGTCATGGACCACACACCCGGTCAGCGCCAATGGCGCAATTTGAAAAGCTACCGCCGCTACACCGAGCGCAACGGCAGCTACAGTGATGTGGACTTTGAAGCCATGATTGCCAAGCGCAAGGAAGACCAGCTGAACTTTGCACTGCCGCACCGTCAAGTCATCGTCAAAGCGATCAAGGCGCTGGGCATTCCCCTAGCCAGCCATGACGACACGCTGCTCAGTGATGTGGAATTGGCGGTGGCCGAAGGCGTTGGTATGTCGGAATTCCCCACCACGGTAGCTGCGGCCCAAGCCGCCCGTGATGCGGGCATGGCCATCATCATGGGGGGGCCCAATATGGTTCAGGGCGGATCACATTCCGGCAACGTCTCGGCGCTGGAATTGGCCCAGCACGATTTGCTCGATATCTTCTCCTCCGACTATGTGCCCAGCAGCCTCTTGATGGCCACCTTCATGCTGGGCAAACTTGACAGCTGGAGCTTGCCCAAAGCGGTTCGCACCGTGACCCGCAACCCGGCGCGGGCTATTGGCCTGAATGACCGGGGCGAGGTGGCACCAGGTCAGCGCGCGGACCTGTTGCGCGTGCGGATGAACCGCGCCCAAATGCCGGTGGTGCTGGAAACCATATTGGCAGGGCAGCGCGCCTTCTGAGCCAAAGATCACCAATGACGCACACGACCGTTTCCGCCTACAACTTGCCGCCCCCTGTCCGCTTGGGTATTGCACCTACGCTGGCGGCAACAACCACCGTACAAGATTCAAAATTTGGACGTTATACGCAGGTCGGCGAGCAGACACGTCTGGACGACTGCCACTTGGATGACTATGCCTACGTTCAGCACTTTTGTGATTTGGCGTCGTGCGATGTAGGTAAGTTTGCCAATATCGCCGCGATGGTACGCATCAACCCGGGCTTTCACCCCTTGGAATACCCGACTCTGCACCACATGACTTACCGACCCACCCTGTACGGCATGGCAGAGGCAGATGATGCTGATTTCTTTGCCTGGCGCCGCCGACAGCGTGTGGTCATCGGGCATGACACCTGGATTGGTCACGGCGTGGTGATCATGCCCGGTGTCCGTATAGGCAATGGTGCTGTCGTGGGCAGCAACGCAGTCGTGACCAAAGATGTGCCGCCTTACGCCATCGTGGGTGGCGTTGCCGCCAAGGTGATCCGCTACCGCTTTTCACGCGCGATTGCCCAAGCCGTTGAAGCCACGGCTTGGTGGGACTGGGACCACGACACCCTCACCGAACGACGCCATGAGCTAAGAGATTTGCGAACCTTTTTGGCCAAATATGCGCCTTGAGCATGGCGCTCTAATGGCATCACTTAATTTATTATGAAAATAGGCTAAAAGCGTTTATCGGCGTTCTTAAGAAGCTATTGATTTAATAGTATCTGCATGAATCCTGCATTCTTAGGAAAAACACGATACCGGCCTGCTTGATCAATCTCACAGGCGTCGCTTGGGCGTCGCTGTGCCCGTTTGCCTTCTTGACGCTTGTCAACGCTTGGGAACGCCAAACCCATAAATTACAAACTCTTCGATTCATTTGTTGGGGAGTTATTTATGAAATGCGTCCGCTGGGTCATGGCACTTGGGGTGCTGCAGCTTGCTTTGACGGGATGCACCACGGTGGGTACGGGCGCTGGCCAATTGATAGCCGCAGGCGCGCCCGAACAACCTGTTGCCTTTAGCTGGACGAGTACCGACGGGGGGATGTCGGGTGACATGCTGGCCGCTATGGAAGGTACAACTTTTCAGGGCAGGTTTTTTCAGATCACACAACAAACCCGCGCCGAATCACTCAGCCCACTGTGGACCGACTGGCACCACGGCTGGCGTGATTGGCCTTACTGGAGCGGGCCTTTGCCACCCACTTACCCTACCCCGCAATTCATCACCCACTACTCGGGCAAGGTGGTCGCCACGTTGGTATCCGCCGACATGCAACGAATGCGATGCCGCTTTCACCTGATGGCGCCCATGCGCGGCATGTCTGGCGGTGGTGAGGGCGAATGCCAACTCTCGGGCGCAAGGACGGTACGGGCTGTTTTTGCAAGCAAGTAGCGGCGAGTGGAACTGACAGGGCTTGACGTCAACCACACATTTTTATCCAGGGAGAACCATGAACACACTGACCAAAATGGCACAAGGATTGATCGGACAACTCAAGCCCTTGCCAGCTATCGGCACCTCCATCAAGACCACTCAACTCCCGCCCCCCGACAAGGAAGGCGGCCTGCCCCTGATGCAGACACTGGCCAGGCGCCAGTCTGCCCGCGCGTTTGACCCTGCGCCGCTAGAACCGCAGACCTTGTCTAACCTTTTATGGGCAGCGGGGGGCATTAACCGCGACAAACTGGGCGGCAGAACCACACCGAGCGCGATGAACTCGCAAGAAGTGATGGTCTATTTGGCCTTGCCAGAGGGCTTGTATTGCTACGACGCGCCAACGCATGCCTTGCACCTGATCAGCGCTACCGATGTCCGCCGTGTCACGGGCTACCAAGATTTTGTGGACAACGCACCGCTTGATTTGGTCTTTGTGGCCGACTTTGCCCGCATGAAGTTGGTGCCCGCCGCACAGCGGGCTGCATTTGCATCCGCGGCGGCAGGGGCTATGGCGCAAAACGTATATCTTTTTTGCGCCTCAGCAGGCCTGGCTACCGTCATTCGGGCCTGGCTGGACCGTGATGCGCTGGCGCATGCCATGGGCTTGAACACCGACCAGCAGGTCTTGCTGTCGCAAACGGTGGGCAAGCCTAAAGCGGCTTAAACAGCTTTGGTACCAGCCAACTTGGCTTGCAGGTAGTTGACCACGTCATTCAAGCTGACGAGCTGGGCATAGTCCGATTCCGGGATAGTCACACCAAAATGCTGGTGCAGGCTGATCAAGAAATTCAGCCAGTCCATGGAATCCAAATCAACCTGGCGGCGCAGGGGCGTGGCCAGCTGCAGCGT